>NZ_BAAKJB010000003.1:0-271032 GCF_059703765.1 Azospirillum sp. NS33
CGCCGCCGCCGCCGAGGCGGCGGGTGCCCACGGGCGTGCCGGGACCGGGCTCGACGCGGCCCGCGTGGCGCTGGCGCGGGCGGAGGAGGGGCACGCCGCGGCGCGGCGCACCTGCGACGCCGCCGGCGCGGCCCAGGCGGCGGCGGAGCCGATGCTGGAGCGCGCCGCCGCGCTCGACGGGCAGATCGACACCCTGGCCGGCGAGCACCGCACCGCCGCGGCCGAGCACGAGGAGGCGGCCGGCCACCGTCGTGCCAGGGAGGAGGAGCGCGGTGCCCTGGAGGACGCCGCCGCCGCGCTCACCGAGGAGGCCGGGCGGCTGGCGCAGTGGCTGGCCCGCCACGCCACCCTCGCCCCGGTGGCCGAGCAGTGGGGGCGCTGGGAGGCGGTGCTGTCGCGCTACGCCCAGGCCCAGGGCGTGCTGGGCGATGGCGCCTCGGGACTGGCCGCGCTGGCCGGCACGGTGGCCGACCTGGACGCCGAGGTGGCGGAGCGGACGCGGGCGCGCGATGGCGCCCGCGACGCCCGGGACGACGCCGCGGCCGACCTCGCCGCGGTCCAGGGCGAGGAGGTGCCGGCCCTGGACGCGGTGAGCCGGCGGCGCGGCACGGCGACGCGCGAGCGCGACGCCCTGTCCGGTCTGTCCGGCCTCGCCGAGGCGGCGGCGCGCCTGGCCGGCGAGGCGGCGGCGGCGGCGGCGGAGCAGGACCAGCAGCGCGCCGCCGCCCGCGAGGAGGACGAGCAGGCCGCCACGGCGAAGGCCGAGCTGGAGCGGCAGCAGGCGGCGCTGGGCGAGGCGGAGGACGCGTTGCACCGCCTGCACCTGGCGCGGCGCGAGGACGTGGCCGGCCTGCGCGCCCATCTCACCCCCGGCGCGCCCTGCCCGGTCTGTGGCGCCGGCGAGCATCCCTGGGCGGAGGCCGGCGGCGCCCTGTCCCGCCTCGCCGACGACCAGTCCGCCCGCGTGGCGGCCCTGCGCGACGCGGTGAACCGTCTGGTCCGGGCCCATGGCGGGCACGAAGCGGCCGGCCGCGCCGCCCGCGACCGCATGGCCGCTCTCGACGAGCGCCGGGCCGCACTGGACGGCGAGCGCGCGACCCTGGCCGGCCGGTGGGCCGAGGCCCTGGCCGGCCGGCCCTTCCCTGCGGACCCCTGGGGGGCCGGCACCGCCGCCGCGGTCGCCGAGCGGCTGGCCGCCGCCGACGCCGAGCTGAGCGCGCTGGCGGCGGCGGAGGCCGCAGCCCTGGACCACGCCCGCCGGCTCGACGGGGCGGTCAAGACGCACCGCGGGCGCGAGGCCGCCTGCACCGCCGCCGGCGCGGCGCTGGACGAGGCCCGCCACCGCCTGGAGCGGGCGCGCAACGCCCACGCCCTGGCGGTGGCGGAGCGCCAGCGGGCGGAGCGCGACGTCGCGGAGTCGCTGGCCGAGCTGGCGGCGCCGTTCGCCGGGGTGGCGCACTGGCAGGACGCGCTGCGCCGCGACGCCGCCGCCTTCCGCACCGGCTACGCCGAGCGCGCCGCCGCCTTCCTGCGCAACCGCGACGCCCTCGCCGCCCGCCAGCGCACCGCCGCGGAGCGCGCCGCGGCGGCGGCGGCCAAGGCGGCCGAGGCGCAGGCCGCCGCCGCCGCCCAGGAGCGCGCCCGGGCTCGCGCCGCGGCCCTGGACGACCGCCTGGCGGGGCTGCGCGCCGAACGGTCGGGGGTGCTCGACGGGCGTCCGGTGCTGGTGGTCAAGCGGGAGCTGGCGGACGCCCGCCAGGCGGCGGACCGGGCGCTGGACGCGGCCGCCCAGGAACGCCAGGGCGCCGCCGCCCGGCTGTCCGCCGCCGAGCAGGAGCGGTCCACCCGCGCCGAAACGGCGCACCGCACCGCGGCGGAGGCGGCCGAGGCGGCGGCGACGCTGGCCGAACGCGCCGCGGCGCGCGGTCTGACCGTCGACGAGGCGCGCGGGCGGCTGGCGCGCGACGACGCCTGGCTGGCCGGCGAGGACCGGGCGCTGGCCGACCTGGACGCCGCCGAACGCGAGGCCGTGGTGCTCTGCGCCGAGCGGCGGCGGCTGCGCGTGGAACACCGCGGCGACCCCGCTGCCGCGGTGGACGGCGATCCGGCCGCGGCGGAGGCGGCGCTGGCCGCCGCCACGGCGGACCTCGACGCCGCGCGTGGGCGCCTGGCGGAACGCGAGGCACGGCTGCGCGGCGACGCGGCGAACCGGGACCTCCGCGCCGGCCTGGACGCGGCGTGGCGGGTCCAGGCGGACCGGCACGGGGTGTGGGCGGCGCTGGCCCAGGTCATCGGCTCCCACAACGGGCAGAAGTTCCGCAACTTCGCCCAGAGCCTCAGCCTCGACGTCCTGCTCGGGCACGCCAACCGCTATCTGGAGGAGCTGGCGCGGCGCTACCGGCTGGAGCGGGTGTCGGGCGCCGACCTGGAGATCCAGGTCGTCGACCGCGAGATGGCCGACGAGCTGCGTGGCGTCCACAGCCTGTCCGGGGGCGAGATGTTCCTGGTGTCGCTGGCCCTGGCGTTGGGGCTGTCGTCCATGGCGGCGGGCGTGGCCGGGTCGCCCGGGGGGATGTCCGCCGGCGGGATCGGCACCCTGTTCATCGACGAGGGGTTCGGCAGCCTCGACCCCGACAGCCTCGACGTCGCCCTGTCGTGCCTGGAGGCGTTGCAGGCGTCGGGCCGGCAGGTCGGGGTGATCAGCCACGTCCCGGCCCTGGTCGACCGCATCGGGGTGCAGGTCCGGGTGACGCCGTCGGGGGGCGGGCGCAGCGGCGTGTCGGTCACCCAGGGCGCGGCGCCCGGTCTGGCCGTGGCCGACGCGCCCTTGCCGTCCGGCAGCGCCGCCGCGTAAGGTCGCGGGCAGCCTCTCCGCTCCACCACCAGGGTTCCGGCATGAAGTACGCCATCGTTCCCGTGACGCCGTTCCAGCAGAACTGCAGCCTGTTGTGGTGCGAGGCCACCATGAGGGCGGCGGTGGTCGACCCCGGGGGCGACGTGGAGCGCATCGTCGCGGCGGTCGCGCGGGCCGGCGTGACCCTGGAGAAGGTCCTGCTCACCCACGGCCATCTCGATCACGTCGGCGGCGTCGCCGAGCTGGCGTCGCGCTTCGGCCTGCCGATCGAGGGCCCGCACGAGGAGGATCGGTTCTGGATCGACGGCCTGCCCATGCAGTGCCAGATGTTCGGCTTCCCGCCGACCCGCGGCTTCACCCCCGACCGCTGGCTGGTCGAGGGCGACACGGTCACCGTCGGCGACGAAACCATGGCCGTGCTCCACTGCCCGGGCCACACGCCCGGCCACGTGGTGTTCCACCACGCCCCGTCGAAGCTGGCGGTGGTCGGCGACGTGCTGTTCCAGGGCTCCGTCGGCCGCACGGACTTCCCCAGGGGCGACCACGCGGCGCTCATCGACGCCATCCGCACCAAGGTCCTGCCGCTGGGCGACGACGTCGCCTTCATTCCCGGCCACGGCCCGATGTCCACCCTGGGCGCGGAACGCCGCCACAACCCCTTCATCGCCGGCTGACGGCGAAGGGGGGTGAAGGCCCGGCCGTCCCTTGTCACCGCCGCGCCGCCACCGGCCGCGGCTATCATGAGGGTCCCGGACCACAGAGGGGCCGCCGCAACGGCGGGAAACCGATGACGTCGCTGTCCCATGCCGCCGAGGCGGTCGCCGCGGCCGTCGCCGCGGACGTGGCCCTCACCCTCACCGGCCACTCCGAGGCGGTGCAGGCGATGGCGCTGGAGGTCTACGACGGACTGATGGAGGAGCTGCTGGTCGGTCGCGGCGTGCCGCGCGCGGAGGCCGCGGCCCTGGCCGCCATGACCGTGCGCACGATCCGGGCCCGCCTCGCCGCCATGGCGTGCGGCGGAGCCCGGCTCGGCCGCGCCTGATCCGGCTCCATCCCACCCGACGGGATGCCGCACTGCGAGTAAGTCGCACTTGCATATGCTCGGTTGACCGGGGCGCCGCCGTCCTGTAGGACGGTCGCGATATGCGAACGCGTCGCATTCACATATCGCGACCGATCCCTCGACCGGAGGCACCGCCCCATGAGTGGAAGCCATACGACCGCCACCGCCGTCCCTGCCGGCACCGCCGCCCCCTGCGCCGCGGCGTCGCTGCTTTGGGAGGATCTGCCCTTCGCCAACCGCTTCGTGGTCTGGGCGATGCGCCTGTGGTTGAGCACGGCCGACGACGACCCCTCCGCCACCCGGCGCGCCGACGTGTTCGACACGGCGGGCGGCGGCGCGGCGGCGGCGCTGCTCGACACGCTGATGGCGACCATCGCCGACGGCGCCGGCCGGGCCATCGCCCTGGCGCCGATCCACTCGCCATGGCTGACCGTCGACGAGGCGCGTCTGGTGGACGCCGTCGCCATCGCCCAGACGCCCGGCGTGGACCCGCTGCTGACGCTGCGGCCGCTGCTGGCGCCGCGCGCCTGCCGGCGGGTGCGCCAGCCGTTGGGCGCCTTCGCCGCCGCCCTCCGCGAGGCCGGCCTGGCGCTGCGGTGCCCCGACCGCGACCTCCAGTCCCGCCGCGCGGCCTCCGCCGGGCCGGTCCTGCGCGCGCCGTCGGGTGCCGCGCCGTGAGCGCGCCGCGCATCGACGGCACCGCCGCCCAGGCCGGGCTGACTCCGGCGGAGCGTCTGGTCGTGTGGGGCGTGCGGACGTGGTTCGCCGGGGCGCGCACCGGCGCCGCCCTGCTGCCCGCGATCGCCGCCGCCTTCCGCCAGGCGATGGCCAGCGCGGTGGTGCCGCCCCTCGACACGGCGATGACGATGCTCGCCGCGGCGGGTGGCGCCGAGCGCCGATTCGCGGCGCACGCGCCGCAGTGCCCGGCCCTGAGCGACGACGAACGGCTTCTGCTGGATCTGCTGGCCCTGCATCAGGCCGGCGAGCCGACGACCGCCCTGTTCCTGACCCGCACCCTGCTGCCGCCGGCCGGCGCCCGCCGGGCCGCCCCGGCGCTGCGGGCGCTGGCGACGGTGTTGCTGGACTGCGGCCTCAAGGTGCCGGACCGCCGCGGCATCCCGGCGGCGGCGGTTCCGTCATGGACGGCGACCCATCGCGCCGCGCCCACGGTGCATTGACCCGCGGCGGCGGCACCGTGTCCATGCGGCGAACTGGACAGGAGAATCATAGCATTTTATAAGCATTGCAACGCAGACGCGGAATGGATGGGAGATCCGGTATGGCCAGGCTTGCGGTGACGCCGCTGAACCAGAACAGCCTCGACAACACCGATACCGACGACATCGCCCCCGGCAGCGCCACCTTCCTTCTCTTCACCAGCGACAAGATCATCCTGCAGGAGACCGCCGGCGGCACCACCTCGGTGAACGCCTACTTCGGCACGTTCAGCGGTACCCAGGACGTCTCCAGCATCACCGGAACGATCAGCCGCATCGAGTACGGCTTCGTCGACAACATCCCGACGGCCACCGTGTCCGAGCTGACGCTGTCCTGGCGCGACCTGTTCTCCGGGTCGTTCAGCGATCAGGACATCTACATCTACAACGACGTCATGTATGGCTGGTCCTACTCCGACCGGCTCGCCGGCAACAGCGGCAACGACACCCTCTATGGTGCGGCGCTCGAGGACGAGCTCTATGGCAACCAGGGCGAGGACGTGCTGTACGGGGGCTCCGGGGCCGACACCCTGTTCGGCGGCCAGGGCAGCGACGCGCTGTTCGGCGACGACAACGAGGACGTGCTCTACGGGCAGATCGCCAGCGATCAGATGAACGGCGGCACCGGCGCCGACACCCTGTTCGGCGGCCAGGGTGCCGACACGCTGAGCGGCGGTGACGGCAACGACTGGCTGTTCGGCAACCGCGACGACGACCTCCTGATCGGCGGCTCCGGCAACGACGTGTTCGTCTTCCACGCCAGCGCCGGCCACGACACGGTGGTCGACTTCAACATGTCCGCCGGCGACCGCATCCAGCTGGTGGGCGGGGGCGACTACACGATCACCAGCAGCGGCGCCGGCGACGCCGTGCTCCAGCTCGCCACGGGCGACACATTGACGCTGAAGGGCGTCGCGTCGGGGCAGATCACCAACGACTGGTTCCTCGCCGGCTGACGCGTGCCTCCGGCGTCGCCGGTGCGCCCGCCGCCGGCGCGTCACGCTTGATCCGCGCGGCGCGGCGCGCTACCACGGGCGCTCGACGCCGCCGTCCAGGATTCCTTGCCGCAGGGTTGCCAGCCGTTGCCGACCGAAGCGCTTCTCCCCGACCTGATCGACAACCCGGTCACGCTCGACACCGCCCGCTACGCGGCGATCCTCGGCCTGACCCCGTCGCAGGGGGCGCGGTCGCCCTTGCTGTGGAACGCGGCGTTCGCGGCGGGCGGCGTGGACGCCCGCATGGTGCCGATGGACGTCCGGGGCGACCGCCTGGCCACGGTGGTCGCCGCGTTGAAGGCGGATGCGCGGTTCCTGGGTGGTGCGGTGACCATGCCCCACAAGCAGGCGATCGTGCCGCTCCTCGACCGTGTCGAGCCGGAGGCGGCGGCCATCGGCGCGGTGAACGCCCTGTACCGCGACGGCGACGCGCTGGTCGGCGCCAACACCGACGGTGCCGGTGCGCTGGCCCAGCTCGAGGAGATGATCGGCGGCGGGCTGTCCCGGGCGCGGGTGCTGCTGCTCGGCACCGGCGGCGCCGGTGCCGCCGTGGCCGCCTTCCTGGCCGGCCGGGTGGCGTCGCTCACCCTCGCCAACCGCACCGCGGCGCGGGCCGAGGCGTTGGCGGTCGTCCTCGGGCATGGCGTCGCCGTTGCCGGCTGGCCGGTCGACGGCTCGGCGCTGGCCGCCACCGACGTGCTGATCAACGCCAGCACCGTCGGCTTCGCCAACGGCCCGGCCGGCAGCCCGCTGGGCGCCGACACGCCGGCGCTGCTGGCCTGCATGCCGGCCGGCGGGCTGGTCTACGACATCATCTACCAGCCGGCGGAGACGGTGCTCCTGTCGGCGGCGCGCGGGCGCGGCCTGGCGGCGGCCAACGGCGTGGGCATGAACCTGGACCAGGCGGTCATCGCCTTCGCCAAGGCCTGCCCGTGCGGGCCGGACCGGGCGGCCCTGCGCGCCATCATGGCGGAGGCGGCGCGGTGACCATGGTGCGGCCCCCGGTCAGGACCATCCTGGTGTGCACCGCCGCGGCGCTGGCCGACCTCGCCGCCCTGCCGGGCTGGGCCGACAGGTTCGACGAGACGCTGGTCGGCGACGACGTCGATCTGGCCGGGCGCTACGACGTGCTGGTGCCGATCGACGACCCGCGGCGCCCGGTGTTCGCCGCGGGCGGGGCGCGGGTCGGGTTCGTGTGCACCGAGCTGGCGGCGCTCGAGGCGGCGATGCGCCACCGCCCGGCCGGGGACGTGGTCTTCATGCCGTCGCCGCTGGCCCGCCTCGACCTGCTGGTGCGCGACCGTCGGACGCTGCGGGCGGCGCGGCCCCTGCGCCGGGGCGCGGTCCTGGCGGCCGGTGACCTGGCGGAGGAGTTGGGCGGCACCGGGGTCGGCGCCGCCTTCGCCGATCGCCTGATCGGGCGGTCCGCCCTCTACGACCTCGCCGCCGGCGCCCCGCTCGACTTCGGCGTGGTCGGCTAAGAGGCAGGGCCATCGCCGCCGCCGCGCCGCCGCCCGGCTGATCACCGGCCGGGCCCCCGGGGCCGGGGCCGCCGTCCGGACCGCCCCGGGCGCCTCCGGCTTCCCATCCGCGCCCCGACACCGGGCTGGCGGGCGCCGCGCCCCCCCCTGGCACGACGCCGCCGCGCGTCCTCCCGGCACGCCGCCCCCTGCTTTGCTGGCGACTCAAACAATATCGACGAAATTTCATTTCAACGCGTAAGTAATGATGTATCGCTAAAGTGTGCATGTGCAAAACGCGCCGCGATATCAAGCGACTCCTGCAAACGGCAATTGATATCGCGCTGATGTCCCCGCTGCATTTTGAGCATGATCGATTCCATGGCAGCATTGTCCTGGAAGGGTAAGCGCTAGACAGGGATGCGGTATTCCGCACACTGGAAAATCACTACGAAAACTTCGGATTCGCCTAAAACAGAAAACCCTTGTTAACATTTAGGATGGTAGGGTCCGCTGGATTTCAATTCGTCGAGGCCCCGAACATGGAGTCAAACCGCTCCCTGCGCTGTGCGCCCGCGGCCAGCGTCGGCCGCTCCGTCCGCAGTCGCTGGACCCGTGGCGTCCGCTGCGCCGCCCTTGTGGCGGCGGTTCTCGCCGCGCCGGCCCAAGCCGGGGCGACCGAAGCCGGGGCGATCGGAGACGATCTGATCGCCGAGTTCCGTGCGATCGTCGCCAAGCCCGTCGTGCTGATTGCGGTGCGCGCCCAGAACGAGCGCCACGCGGCGCTCGACCAGGCGGCGATCGACGCCCTGGACCAGCGCTGGCGGGCCGAGACCAAGGCCGCGGAGCAGCCGCTGATCGCGCAGCTCATGGGCAGCCCGCTGTCCAACTACCTGATCAAGGTGAAGGCGGAGTCCCTCGGGCTGATCACCGAAACCTTCGTGGCCGACAACCGTGGCCTGAACGTCGGCCAGAGCAGCGTCACCTCCGACTACTGGCAGGGCGACGAGGCGAAGTTCCAGAAGACCTTCCTGGTTGGGCCGGACGCCGTGAACCGCGCGGAGGTCGAGGTTGACGAGGCGACCGGCACCCGTCGCCAGCAGGTCGACCTGACGGTCGTCGACCCCGACACCGGCGCGCCGATCGGCGCCGTGACCTTCGAGGTCGACCTGGACGAACTGGCGGAGCGCCGGGCGGCGCGGGCCAAGAGCTGACGGGACCGGGTGCGAACGTGGGCAAACGAGAAACGAACGAGGGCGCGGAGGCCACGATGTTCAAGCGGATCAACGATCTGAAGATCGCCACGAAGGTGATCGGCGGGGTTATGGCGGTGCTGTTGACGACCGCCGGGATGGGCGCGGTCTCCTTCACCCAGGTGACCGTCATCGACGACAGTGTCGCCGCCACCGCGATCGGGTACCAGGTCGTCGACGAGTCCGACCGGCTGGTCGCCGCGTTGGCGCACCAGCAGGTGGCGTTGCGCGGCTTCCTGCTGAGCGGCGATCCGCGCTACCTCGAGCCCTACCGCGAGGCCCAGGGCCGCACCGGCGAGACGCTGGGGCGCCTGCAATCGCTCGTCGCCGGCGACGCGCAGCAGAAGGCCCGCCTCGACGACATCGCCGCACGGATGGCGCGCTGGGACACCGAACTGGTCCAGCGGCAGATCGCGCTGATGCGCCATCCCGACACCGTCAACGAGGCCCGGATGCTGGAGGCCGTGGGGGCCAGCGACACCCACACCGACCCGATCCGTGCCGCGGCGGGGGAGATCGCCGCGGCCGAGAAGATCAAGCTGGCCCTCCTCGACGAGGCGGAGCAGGCGGCGTTCTCCACCACCTACGTCGCCGTCGGCGCCGGTGTCGGCGTGGTGCTGCTACTTGGCCTGGTGATCGCCGTCCTGGCGAAGCAGCTGATCGCGCGGCCCATCGTCGACATGACCGAGCGCATGCGCCGCCTCGCCGACGGTGACCGGGCGGTCGAGGTGGTCGGCCTGGACCGCAAGGACGAGATCGGGGCGATGGCCCACGCCGTGGAGGTCTTCAAGCAGAACGCCATCCGCGCCGAGCGGCTCGCCGCCGAGCAGGTCGCCGAGCACGCCGCCGCGGCCAAGCGCGCGACGACGCTGGACGCCCTGGTGCGGAACTTCGAGGCCACCGTCCAGGGCATCCTCGGCAACGTCGGCAGCGCCGCCCGCCAACTCGACGGCACCGCGCACGAGATGGCCAGCATCGCCGACCAGACCAGCCGCCAGGCGACCGCTTCGGCCTGCGCCGCCCAGCAGACCTCGGCCAACGTCCAGACCGTGTCGACGGCGACGGAGGAGATGTCGAGCACGCTGCAGGAGATCGCCGCCCAGGTCTCCCGGTCCACCGACATCGCCCGCCGCGCCGTGCGCGAGGCCGAGGCGACCAACGCCTCCGTCGGTGCGCTGAACGAGTCCGCCCAGAAGATCGGCGAGGTGGTCGCCCTCATCAACTCGATCGCCAGCCAGACCAACCTTCTGGCGCTGAACGCCACGATCGAGGCGGCGCGCGCCGGCGAGGCCGGCAAGGGCTTCGCCGTGGTCGCCCAGGAGGTCAAGAGCCTGGCCAACCAGACCGCCAAGGCGACCGAGGAGATCGCCGCCCAGGTGTCGGCCATGCAGCAGTCGACGGGCGGCGTGGTGGAGGCGATCCACAGCATCGGCCGCACCATCACCGACATCGACGAGGTGGCGACCGCCATCGCCGGTGCCGTCGAGGAGCAGACCGCGGCCACCCAGGAGATTGCCCGCAGCGTCCACCAGGCCGCGCAGGGCACCGAGGAGGTCTCGCAGAACGTGGGCGCGGTGACCCAGGCCGCCGGCCACGCCGGCGACGCCGCCAAGCAGGTGCTGGACGCCGCCGAAGGGCTGAGCCGCCAGTCCGACGAGCTGCGCCAGGAGGTGCAGACCTTCCTGCACGGCATTCTCGCCGCCTGATCCCGGTGTCCTAACCCCGCCGGGCGACCCGCACCGCGCCCGGCCTCACCGCCCGGGGTGATGCGGGCGCCCCCGGCAGGTCGTCGGAGGCGTCTCGGTCGGGCGGGGCAGGGCGTTCGGCGATGCCCCACCGGGGCCCGTGCCGGCCGCGCCCGGCCTCCCCATCTCGGGTCTTCCGATCATGGAGACCCGCATGCAGACGCATTCCGATTCGCCCCGTGCCGGCCATCCCTCCGCGGCGGTCGCCCCGGCGGGCGACGAGGTGGCCGACCGCCTGGCCGCCCACCTCGCCGGACTGCCCCACGACCTGCGCGACGCCGCCCTCGTCGGCTACCGCCGGGTGACGCTGGCACTGCTGGCGCGGCGCGGCATGGCCGAGGCCGCCGCCGCGGCCGTGGTCGACCGGGTCGACGCCCGAATCCGCCAGCGCCTCGGCGCCATCGAGCGGGCCGGCGGCACCACGGCCGGCCGCGCGTAGGGGACCGCTGCCTACCGCAGGGCGGTGGTCTGCCGCTCGGCCCGCGGGCCGAGGATCAGGGTCGCCTCGGGAATGAGGTCGGCCTCGATCTCCAGCCCCGACAGCCCGTAGCCGGACTCCCGCTCCGCCGCGTATTCGGTGTCGGCCGCCGCCAGCATGATGTCGACGAGGCGGCGCTCCAGGATGCCCCAGACGCCGTCGGTGGCGGCGACGCGGGCCAGCAGGGCGGCGCGCTCCTCGGCGCTCAGGCGCCGCTCGAAATCGAGGTCCAGCGTCACGGCGGGCAACGGGCCCAGGCCGACGCCGATGGTGTTCACGGAGAAGCCGGCATCCTCCACCAGGGCTTCGAAGGCGTCGGCGTCCTCGACAAGCCGCTTGGCGAGCCGGTCGACGTCGGCCACCACGATGCGCTCGCCCGCCTCCGTCCACTGGACGAGCCACGCCGTCCAGTCGGCGACCGGCTGCCACAGGACGGCGACCCAGCCCATCGGTGCCGGTGGCGCCGGCGCGGCGGTGGGTGCGGCGGTGATGGGTGCGGTGGTGGGGGCGGGGGCGGGCGCGGCCTCCTGGGCCGCCGCCGGGCCTGCGGCGAGGCCCAGGGCGGCCAGGTTGACGACGGTGGCGACCGCGGTCGCGCGCAGGATACGACGCATGGGGGGCTCCTTCCGTTCGGCGATGCCTGGCATGCTATGGAAGCAACCGAGCCCTGACAGGGGGAATGTCACTCGCTGGCCAACTCGGCGCCGGTGCGGCGGAAGTCCACGGCGATGACCCGGGTGCGGGCGAACAGGGCGTCGCGCCCCGCGGCGGTCAGGCGGCACACCAGCCAGTCCGGCTTCAACGGGTTGGCGAACCAGTGCTCCGCCCAGCCCTGACGCAGGCAGGCGCGGACCAGCCGCGCGCCGACCCGCTGCCCGTCCTCATCGAACAGGGGCAGCTTGCCGCCGGGCTGGTCAAGGCCGCGGCGCAGCCACGCCGCCTCGCCGTCGGAGGGGGTGCGGCGGCTTGCGCGGCGGGGCGTCGTCGGCATCGGCGGCTCGGCGTGGCTGTGGCAAAGTCGGGGCAGTCTAGAGACAATCCGTGGCGTTTGCATTACCCCGGGGGACGGGATGAGCGACCAGGGCATCGTCATCGTCTACATGACCGCCGGCTCGCACCAGGAGGCCGAGGCCATCGGCCGCACCCTGGTGGAGGAGCGGCTGGCGGCCTGCGTGAACATCCTCGGCCCGATGACGGCGATCTACCGCTGGGACGGCGCGGTGGAGACGGCGGCGGAGGTGGCGTTCATCGCCAAGACCGCGACCGACCTCTTCGAGGGTCTGGCGGCGCGGGTGCGCACGCTGCACAGCTACGACGTGCCCTGCATCGTCGCCTGGCCGGCCGGGCGCGGCGATCCCGCCTATCTTGGCTGGCTGCGCGACGCGGTCTCCTGAGGGGGCGGCCGGCGCGGCATGCCCGCCATGCGGCGACCGCAATGGACCCTTTGTCGCACCGCGTGAGATCGTCGTCGTCTCCAGTGCCGCACGGAGCCGCTCGATGACCGACACGTCCGCCCGCCTCGCGGTGGGATTCGCCTGGGTCGGGCACACCCTGATGCACGTCGTCACCGGGCTGTTCATGACCGTGGTGCTGGTGCTCGAGCGGGAATGGTCGCTTCCCTACGACGACCTGATCCGGCTGTGGACCCTGGGGGCGCTGCTGATCGGCTTGGCCGCGCCTTTGGCGGGCTGGCTGGGCGACCGCTGGAGCGACTCGCGGATGATGGCGATCTTCTTCCTGGTCACCGGGGTCGGCGCGGTCGCCGCGGGGCTGGCCGACGGGCCGGACGCCCTGTGGGTCGCCCTGGCGGTGATGGGGCTGGGGGCGTCGATCTACCATCCCATCGGCATGTCCTGGATCGTCAAGAACGCCGCCAACCGTGGCAGCGCGCTGGGCTACCTCGGCCTTTTCGGCACCGTCGGCGTCGCCCTGGCGGCGGTGGTCGCCGGCGGGCTGACCGAGCTGTGGAGCTGGCGCGCGGCGTTCATCCTGCCCGGCGCGGCCAGCCTGGCGCTGGGCGTTGCGCTGGCGGCGTGCATCGCCGCCGGGCTGGTGGTCGACCGCCATGGCGACGTGGCGCCGCAGCCCGCACCCCGGCGCGGCGACGCCATGCGGGCCTTCCTCGTGCTGTCGGTGACGATGGTGTGCGCCGGCCTGATGTTCAGCGCCATGCAGGTGGTGCTGCCCAAGCTGTTCGAGGACCGGCTGTCCGGGCTGGTGGGGGAGGGCACGCTGGGGATCGGCGGTCTGGTCACCGCGGTCTACCTGACGGCGGCCATCCCGCAGCTGATCGGAGGCCATCTCGCCGACCGCTACCCGGTCAAGCGCATCTACCTGCTGTGCCTGCTGGCCCAGGTGCCGCTGATGGCGGCGCTGGCGGTGCTCGCCGGGGTTCCGCTGGTGGGCGCCGCGGCGCTGGTGGTGATCGCCTCCCAGGTGCAGATCCCGGCGGAGAGCATGCTGCTCGCCCGCTTCACCCCGGACCGTCACCGCGGGCTCGCGTTCGGCGCCAAGTTCATCCTGTCCTTCGGCGCCGGGCCCGTCGCGATCCAAATGGTGGCCTACGCCTACGAGCGGTTCGCCGGGTTCCAGATGCTGTACGCCACCTTGTCGCTGCTGGTCGGCGTCGCTTTCCTGGCGGCGCTGCTGCTGCCGGGCGAGCGCGCCGCCGACGGCGCGCCGGTGCCGGTCGGCGCGGCGGCGGCCGGCGGCGGCGACTGAGCCGCCGCCTCCGGTTTCGCTGGAGGCGGCGTGGCCGCTGCGCTAGACAGCGTCCATGGTTTCCCTTCGCGACGCCCTGGCCACCGCCGTCGGCCACCACCAGGCCGGCCGGCTGGCCGAGGCGGAAGGGCTCTACCGCGCCGTGCTGCGGGCCCGGGCGGACCACGCCGACGCCCTGCACCTGCTGGGCGCGCTGGAATGCCAGCGCGGCCACCCCGCCGGCGGTGCCGCCCTGGTGCGCCGCGCCCTGGCGCTGACCCCCGGGGACGGTGATTTCCTGAACGACCTTGCGCTGGCGCTGCGCGCCGTGGGCGCCACCGACGCCGCCGCCCGCGCCTTCGCCCGGGCGCTGGCGGTCGACCCGGCGCTGGCCGAGGCGGCGTACAATCTCGGCAATCTGCACCTCGCCGCCGGCGAGGCGGCGGCGGCGGCGGCCCGCTACCACCAGGCGGTGACCCACCGCGCCGCCTTTCCCGACGCCTGGAACAACCTCGGCACCGCGCTGCTGGCGCTGGGCCGGCGCGCCGACGCGGCCGTGTGCTTCGCCAACGCCAGCACGCTCGCGCCATTGCGCGCCGACGCCCGCATCAACCGCGCCAACGCCGAGGCCGCGCTGGGCCGTCCCGACGCCGCGCGCCGCCTCTACGCCCAGGCCCTGGCGCTGGAGCCCGGTCTCGCCGACGCTCTGCACAACGGCGCGGTCGCCGCTCTGGCCGCCGCCGGGATGGACCAGGCGGTGGTCGCCGGCCGGCCCCTCGACCTGGCCGGCGTCGCCCGCGGGCTTGCCGGGTTGCGCCGCGCGCTGCGGGTCGACCGGCGCCACGCGGCGGCCGGCGAGGCGCTGATCGGGGCCGCCCTCAAGCTGCTCCAGGCCGGCCACGCCGACGACGCGGCGGTCGCCGCGGCCGCCCGCGCCGCACCGGCGGCGCTGCGCCGCGACCCGCGCGACAGCCGCGCCGCCGCGGCCATCGCCTACCATCTCTACCGGCGGGGGCGCTGCGACCGGGCGGCCCGCCTGATGCGCCGCTTCGCCCGGCGCTTCACCCCGGCGGAGCGCGCCGAGGATTTCGAGCTGCGGACCTGGTCGCTGGTGCGCCCCGAGCCGGACATCATCGCGTCGCTGCCGCCGGCCGATGACCGTCTGGCGCAGTTCGCGGCGGCGGAGTGGGTCTTCGAGGCGCCGGCGGGGGCGGGCCCGCTGCTGTTCGTCGCCTGCGACGACGGCTATTTCCGGCGCTTCGCGGGGGCGCTGCTGGACTCGGTGGCGGCCCATGGCGCCGCTGCGGTGCACGTCCACGTCATCGACCCCTCGCCCGCCACCGACGCCGCCCTGGCCGGCTGGCGCGCCCGCCTGCCGCTGGGGTACAGCCGCGAGCGGGTCGACTTCGCCGGCTGGGACCGCCACCGCCGCACCACCTATTACGCGTGCATCCGCTTCCTGCGCCTGCACCAACTGGTCGGCCGAAGCGGCCGGGCGGTGGTGCAGGTCGACGCCGACGCCGTCCTGCGCGCCGACCTGGCCGGCCTCGCCCCCGTCCTGGCGGGCTGCGACGTCGGCCTGCTGCGCGACGGCCGCCGGCGCGGCCCGACCCGGGAGATCGTGGTGTGCTTCGTGTGGGTGCAGCCGACCGGAGGCGGGCGGGCGTGGCTGGAGCGCACGGCGGCCTATGTGGCGGCCTATCTGCGCGACGGCCGGGGATACTGGATGCTCGACCAGGCGGCGCCGTTCTGCGTCCTCGATGCGGCGGCGCGGTGTGGCGGCGGTCCGGCGGTGCACTGGTTCGACTGGCTGGACTTTCCCTGGGTCCGCTTCATCGGCGAAAAATAGGCGGGGGGGGGGGGCCGGAACCCGGCCGCCGCCGCCCGCGGGGTCACGCGCCGCCGGCCGGCGCCTCGGAGGTCGAGGAGGCGCGCCACAGGTCGATGCCGCTGTCGACGGCGTGGGTGTCGATCTCGCGCAGCTCCTCGTCGGTGAACGCCGTCACCTTCAGGGCGTCGAGGGAGTCGTCGAGCTGCTGGACCGTGCGCGCGCCGATCAGCGCCGTGGTCACCTGGGGATGGCGCAGCACCCAGGCGATGGCCATCTGCGCCAGGGTCTGGCCGCGCCGCCGGGCGATGGCGTCGAGCGCCCGGATGTGCTCCAGGTTCTCCGGCGTGAGGAAATGGTCCTTGAAGGTGCGGCCCTTGGTCACGCGGGCGTCGGCGGGGATGCCGTTCAGATACTTCGAGGTCAGCAGGCCCTGGGCCATCGGCGAGAAGGCGATGCAGCCGATTCCCAGCTCGCCCAGGGTGTCGAGCAGCCCGTTCTCCACCCAGCGGTTCAGCATGGAGTAGGAGGGCTGGTGGATCAGGCAGGGCGTGCCGAGGTCCTTCAGGATGGCCGCGGCGCGACGGGTCATCTCGGGCGAATAGGAGGAGATGCCGGCGTAGAGCGCCTTGCCCTGACGCACCGCGTGGTCCAGTGCCCCCATGGTTTCCTCGAGCGGCGTGCGCGGGTCGACCCGGTGGGAATAGAAGATGTCGACGTACTCCAGCCCCATGCGCGTCAGGCTCTGGTCCAGGCTGGCGGTGAGGTACTTGCGCGAGCCCCAGTTGCCGTAGGGGCCGGGCCACATGTCGTAGCCCGCCTTGGTGGAGATGATCAGCTCGTCGCGGTGGGCGCGGAAGTCGGTGGCGAGGATCTTGCCGAAGTTCTCCTCGGACGAGCCGGGGGGAGGGCCGTAGTTGTTGGCGAGGTCGAAATGGGTGACGCCGCGGTCGAAGGCGCGGCGCAGCACGGCGCGGCCGGTCTCGAACACGTCGGTGCCGCCGAAGTTCTGCCACAGGCCGAGCGAGATCGCCGGCAGGTCGAGGCCGCTGCGCCCGCAGCGGCGGTAGGTCATGCGCTCGTAGCGGGCGGAATCGGCCAGATAGGCGTTGGTCATGGTCTTCCCTGTCTTACTGGACGCCACGCGGCATGATGGCGCCGCGGTGGCGGATGACCAGGCCGGCCAGCCGGTGACCGGCCATCGCCGCCGCGGCGGGAGGCAGGCCGCGCAGCCGGGCGGCGAGGTAGGCAGCGTTGAAGCTGTCACCGGCAGCGGTGGTGTCAACCGGATCGATGCGCTCCGGCACCGGAACGGCGTGGACGCCGCCGTAGGCGCCGCGCACCAGGCAGCCCGCGGGGCCGGCCTTGACCACGGCCTCGGCGACGCCGAATCCGGCGAGCCGGTCGAGCGCCGCCTCCGGCGTGGCGTCGCCGTAGAGGGCCTGCATGTCCTCCAGCGAGGGCAGGGCGATGTCGCAGGCCGCGAAGACGGCCGCCATCGCCTCGCCGGCGGCGGCGGTGGAGGGCCAGCCCGCGGGGCGGTGGTTGGTGTCGAAGGCGACCAGGGCGCCGCGGCCGCGGGCCAGCGCCAGCGCCTCCATCAGGTCGGCGCGCCGGGGCGGCTCGAACAGCGACAGGGTGATGCCGGACAGGTAGACCACGCCGGCCCCCTCCAGCCCCGCCGCAAGCCGCTCCGTGCCGTCGTCCAGCATGCGCCGCACCGCCGCGGTGTCGCGCCAGTAGAAGAACCGGCGCTCGCCGTGCTCGTCGGTGCGGATGACGTAGAGGCCGGGCCGCCCGCCGGCGCGGCGGCCGACGTGCCGTGTGCCGATTCCCTCGGCCTGCCAGCGCTCCAGCAGCCAGTCGCTGTAGGGGTCGTCGCCGAGATCGGTCAGATACTCCACCTCCACCCCTTCGCGGGCCAGGTAGGCCGCGGTGTTGAGGGTGTCGCCGCCGAACCCGAATCGGGCCGCGCCCGGACCGTCCTGGGGGCCGGCGTCGACGATCTCCAGCATGCATTCGCCGATGACGGCGACACGGGGGGTGCTCATGGCGTCACAGGGTCCCCGGGGTCCGTCCCGTCATCACCAGTTCCACAAGGTGCCGTCGGCCAGCCGGGCGACCGGCAGGTAGGCGGGGTTGTAGGGGTAGGTGGCGGCCAGCTCCTCGTCGATGTCGACGCCGTGGCCGGGCACCTCGCCGGGGTGCATGTAGCCGTCCTCGAAGCGGTAGGCGTGGGGGAACACGGCGTCCGTCTCCGGGCAATGGGCCATGTGCTCCTGCACCCCGAAGTTCGGCACCCACAGGCCGAAATGCAGGGCGGCGCCCATGCAGACGGGCGACAGGTCGGTGGCGCCGTGGCAGCCGGTGCGCACCTGGTAGAGGGCGGCGAGATCGGCGATGCGGCGCAGGTGGGTGATGCCGCCGGCGTGGACCACCGAGGCCCGGACGTAGTCGATCAGCTGCTCCTGGATCAGGTCCTTGCAGTCCCAGATGCTGTTGAACACCTCGCCGACCGCCACCGGAGTCGTGGTGTGCTGGCGGATCAGCCGGAACGCCTCCTGGTTCTCGGCCGGGGTGGGGTCCTCCATCCAGAACAGACGGTAGGGCTCCAGCGACTTGCCCAGCCGCGCCGCCTCGATCGGCGTCAGACGGTGGTGCACGTCGTGCAGCAGGTGCGTCCCCATGCCGTGCTGGGTGCGGATCGCCTCGAACAGCGCCGGCACGAAGTCGAGATAGGCCTCGGTCGACCACACCGATTCCTCGGGCAGGCCGCGGGTGGCCGGCTCGTAGAACTTGCCCTTGGCGACGCCGTAGACCCCGGCCAGGCCGGGCACGCCGGACTGGGCGCGGACCGCCTTGTAGCCCTTCTCGATGTACTCGCCGACCCGGTCCACCGTCTCGGCCACGTCACGACCGTTGGCGTGGGCGTACACCATGACGCCGGCGCGGCTCGCCCCGCCCAGCAGCTGGTAGAGCGGCAGGCCCGCGGCCTTGGCCTTGATGTCCCACAGCGCCGTGTCGACGGCGGCGATGGCGGCCATGGTCACCGGCCCGCGGCGCCAGTAGGCGCCCTTGTAGAGGTATTGCCAGGTGTCCTCGATGCGGTGCGGGTCGCGGCCGATCAGGCAGGGGATGACGTGGTCGGTGAGGTAGCTGGCCACCGCAAGCTCGCGGCCGTTCAGCGTGGCGTCGCCGATGCCGTAGATCCCTTCGTCGGTGACGATCTTCAAGGTGACGAAGTTCCGCCCGGGGGAGGTGACGATGACCGAGGCGCTGTGGATCTTCATGGGGGTGGGCTCCGGTGGGGGACGGCCGGTCAGGCGACGGCGGCCGCCGAGGTGGGTGCGATCGGGGAGAGCACCGCGTCGTCGTGGTCGAACAGGTCGGGGAACCGCTGCTCCAGTTCGGGCAGCGAGGTGAGGATCTCGCGCAGATGAAGGCGCATGGCCGTGGCGGCGCCGGCCGGATCGCGCGCGGCGATGGCGTCGAACACCATCTCGTGCTGGGTGATCAGGCGGTCGAGCGGCGTCGCGTTGGGCAGGCTGAGGTAGCGCACACGGTCCATCTGCGCCTTGGTTTCCTCCACCACCCGCCACGCGTACTCGCAGCCGATGCCGAGCGCCAGGGTGCGGTGAAACGCCTCATCCAGCTCCAGGAACCGCTCCGGGCGACGGTCGTTGGCGGCCGTGCGCTGGGCGTCGAGGTTGGTCCGCAGCGCGGCCAGGACGTCGGCCGCCAGGCCTTCGCCGGCCTTGCCGACCACCGCCAGTTCCACCGCCTCGCGCACGAAGCGGGCGTCCATCACCTGCTTGACCGAGATCTTGACGACGAAGGTGCCGCGCTGGGGGCGGATCAACACCAGCCCGGCTTCGCTCAGCTTGATGAAGGCTTCGCGGACGGGCTGGCGGCTGATCCCCATGCGGGTGGCGACCTCCTGCTCGGAGAGCGGCTGGCCGGGGCTGAACTGCATGGTGACGATCGCCTGGCGCAATGCCTTGTAGACGCGCCGCGCCACGGGTTCGCCCGAATCCGGTTCCAGTCTCTCCAGCATTCCACTCCTCCCCGTTTGGTTGCCCACATCTTGCACCGTCGAAAGGGCATTGCCAACATCATTCTGCTATACTACCATACCAGGGTCATAGCAACAATGCCTGAGACGGTTCAGGCACCCCTCTAGGGAGGATCCGGCATGAGCTTCATCACCCGCACCTGGCGCGCCGCAACGCTGGGACTCGCGATGGCCACGCTCGCCGGCGGCGCGTACGCCGCCGACCACACGCTCAGTGTGAACACCGCCTTGCAGCCCCAGGACCCGCTCTTCAAGGGCCTGGAGGAGTTCAAGGCCGCCGTCGAGAAGCGCACCGACGGCAACGTCGCCGTCCGCCTGTTCCCCGGCTCGCAGCTCGGCAAGGACGAGGACGTCCTGGAGCAGGCCCGTGCCGGCGCCGGAGTCGCCGTGGTCGTCGACGGCGGCCGGCTCGCCGTCTTCGTGAAGGAGTTCGGCATTCTCGGGGCGCCCTACCTGGCCCAGGGCTACGACGGCATCCGCAAGGTCGTCACGTCGCCCCTGTTCGAGGAGTGGGCGGAGAAGCTGCGCAAGGCGTCCGGCCACCAGGTCCTGTCCTTCAACTGGTGGCAGGGCGAGCGCCACCTGCTGACCAACAAGCCGGTGGCGGTGCCCGCCGACCTGCAGGGCGTGCGCATGCGCACCCCGGGCGCGCCGGTGTGGATGGAGACGATCCGCGCCATGGGCGCCACCCCGACGCCGATGGGCTGGTCGGAGGTGTACACCGCCCTCCAGCAGCAGGTGATCGACGCGGTCGAGGCGCAGGACCCCGCCAGCTACGGCTCGCGCCTCTACGAGGTGACCAAGCACCTGACCAAGACCGGGCACATCAACCTGATCACCGGCCTGGTGACCAGCGCGGCCTGGTTCGACGCCCTGCCGGCGGAGTACCGCACGATCCTGCGCGAAGAGGCCCTGAAGGCCGGCGACAGCGCGTCGCGCGGGACCGAAGCCTCGCTGCTGGACTATGAGAAGAAGATGGCGGACGAGGGCATGACGGTGACCGAGATCGACGTCACCCCGTTCCGCGAGGCGACCCGCTCGGTCTACGACACGCTGGGCTACGGCGAGCTGCACAAGCAGGTCGACGCCATGCTGCAGAAGTAAGCACCGTCTCTTCCCGCCCCGCTTTCGCGGGCCGCCCCCGAGCGCACGCGCGACGGGGCGGCCCGCGCCCGAAGGACTGCCGCCATGAGCTCATGGTTTGCGAAGGCAGAAGCGGCGGTTGCCATGCTTCTGCTCGCCGTCATCGTTGTCCTCGTCTTCGCCGCGGGGGTGATGCGCTGGTTCGGCCATCCCCTGGTGTGGTCGGTGGATCTCGCCCAGCTCCTGTTCGTCTGGGTCGCCTTCCTGGGCGCCGACCTTGCGCTGCGCAAGCGCGCCCACATCGGCATCGACTACCTGGTCAAGCGCCTGCCGGCCCGCGCCCGTTCCCTGCTGGAGCTGGTGCTGGGCGCCGTCGTCCTGGGCTTCCTGCTCAGCATGACCGTGCTCGGCTACCGCCTGACCCTGCTGAACCTGGAACGCCAGTTCGGCGACAGCGGCATCAGCTACGCGTTCGTGACCTCGGCGGTGCCCATCGGCTGCCTGCTGCTCGCCTTCACGCTGCTGGGGCAGATGCTGCAGACCGCGTGGCGCCTGCGCAGCCGGCCGCAGCCCGTGTTCGCGCCGGCCCAGGCCACGGTGCCGCCCACCGGGGCCGCCGTTGAGGAGATCGCCCCATGACGCTCTTGGCCGTAAGCTTCTTCGCCCTCATGATGCTGGGCGTTCCCATCGCCTTCGCCATCGGCATCGCCGGCTTCACCTTCTTCGCCACCAGCGACATCATGCCGATGGCGATCGGGGTGCAGCAGGTGGCGACGGCATCCCAGAGCTTCCCGCTGCTGGCCGTGCCGTTCTTCGTGCTGGCCGGTCACATGATGAACCGCACCGGGATCACCAGCCGGCTGATCGGCTGCTCCAACGTCCTGGTGTCGTGGATGGCCGGCGGGCTGGCCCAGGTCTGCATCGTGCTGTCGACGCTGATGGGCGGCGTCTCCGGCTCCGCCGTCGCCGACGCGGCCATGGAGGCCCGCATCCTCGGGCCCAGCCTGATCCAGCGCGGCTACTCCAAGGGCTTCACCTCGGCCACCATCGCCGTGGGCTCCCTCATCACCGCCACCATCCCGCCCAGCCTCGGCCTCATCCTCTACGGGTTCGTCGGCAACGTGTCGATCGGCCGGCTGTTCCTGGCCGGCATCGTCCCCGGCCTGCTGATGATGGTGGTGCTGATGGTGACGGTGTGGCTCATCGCCCGGCGCCGCGACTACCGCCCCGAAATGGCCCACCGCCCGAGCGGCCGCGAGGTGTGGCGGGCCGTCGCCGACGCCAAGTGGGCGCTGTTCTTTCCGCTGGCCCTTCTGGTGGCGATCCGCGGCGGCCTGTTCACCCCGTCGGAGGTCGGCGCCTTCGCCGTGGTCTACGCCGTGGTCGTCGGCTTCCTGCTGCACCGCGAGCTGACGGTGGCGGCGATGCTGGAGGCGCTGCGCGAGGCGGTGGTCGACACCGGCCTGATCATGCTGATCATCCTGTTCTCCGGCATGGTCGGCTACGCCATCATCTTCGAGCAGGCACCGCAGACCATCGCCGCGGCGATGACCCAGCTCACCACCGAGCCGATCCTGGTGGTGGCCCTGGTGCTGCTGTTCCTGCTGATCGCCGGCCTGTTCGTGGAAAGCACGGTGCTGGTGCTGCTGCTGACGCCGATCTTCCTGCCGATCGTCCAGCCGCTGGGAGTCGACCCCGTCCACTTCGGCATCCTGATGATGACCATCGTCACCCTGGGGTCGATGACCCCGCCGGTGGGGGTGGCCATGTACACGGTGTGCAGCCTGCTGGACTGCCCGGTGGAGGAGTACATCGTCGAGTGCCTGCCCTTCGTCGCCGCCGTGCTGGCGCTGGTGGTGGTGCTGACCCTGTTCCCGGGCATCGTCCTGTTCCTGCCGAACATGCTGATGTGAGGTCCGGATGCTGCACGACGACCGCCTGTTCCCGGCCGAGCCGACCACGCGTGCCATCGCGCGCCGGCTCTTCGCCGAGGTCCGCGACCTGCCCATCGTCAGCCCGCACGGCCACACCGACCCGGCGTGGTTCGCCGAGGACCGGCCCTTCGCCGACCCTGCCAGCCTGCTGGTGATCCCCGACCACTACCTTCTGCGCATGCTGTACAGCCAGGGCGTGCCCCTGGAGCGGCTGGGGGTTCCCCGCCGCGACGGCGGGCCGGTGGAGACCGATCCGCGGGCGATCTGGCGCACCGTGGCCGCGCACTGGCACCTCTACCGCGGCACGCCCACCCGGCTGTGGTGGGAGTACGCGCTGGAACGGGTGTTCGGGGTCACCGAGCGCCTCGCCCCGGCCACCGCCGACGCCATCTTCGACCGCATCGCCGACTGCCTGGCGCGGCCCGAGTTCCGCCCCCGGGCGCTCTACGACCGCTTCAACATCGAGGTGCTGGCGACCACCGAGGGGCCGCTCGACCCGCTGGACCACCACAAGGCGATCCAGGCCTCGGGCTGGGGCGGGCGGGTGATCACCACCTTCCGCCCCGACCCCGTGCTCGACCCCGACACCCCGGGTTTCCGCACCAACCTGGAGGCGCTGGGGGCGATGACCGGCGAGGATGCCCTGTCCTGGACCGGCTATCTCGCCGCCCTGCGGCGGCGGCGCGCCGATTTCCGGGCCTGTGGCGCCACCGCCACCGACCATGGCCACGCCACCGCGGCCACCGCCGACCTGGACCCGGGGGCCGCCGCCGCCCTGTTCGAGCGCGTGGTCGCCGGCCGCGGCGATGCCGCCGACGCCGAGCGGTTCCGCGCCCAGATGCTGACGGAGATGGCGCGGATGAGCGTGGAGGACGGGATGGTCATGCAGATCCACCCCGGCGTCCACCGCAACCACAACGCCTGGATGCACCGCACCTTCGGCCCCAACCACGGGGATGACATTCCCGTGCGCGGCGGCTTCGTCGCCGAGCTGAAGCCCCTGCTCGACCGCTTCGGCAACGAGCGCGACCTGACCATCATCCTGTTCACCCTGGACGAGACCACCTACGCGCGCGAGCTGGCGCCGCTGGCCGGGCACTACCCGGCGCTGCGGCTCGGCCCGGCCTGGTGGTTCCACGACAGCCCGGAGGGGATGATGCGTTACCGCGCGCGCATGACCGAGACCGCCGGCTTCTGCAACACCGTCGGCTTCAACGACGACACCCGGGCCTTTCCGTCGATCCCGGCGCGCCACGACGTGGCGCGCCGGGTCGACTGCGCCTTCCTGGCCCGGCTGGTCGCCGAACACCGCCTGGACGAGGACGAGGCCCGCGACCTCGCCGTCGCCCTCTCCCACACCCTGGCGAAGAAGGCCTACAAGCTGTGACCAAGCGTCTCGACGCCGCCGCCCTGGCGGAGCTGCCCGAGGGCGTGGCGCGCCCACGCTACGACCGCGCCGCGCTGGGCACCGGCATCGTCCACATCGGCCTGGGCGCGTTCCATCGCGCCCACCAGGCGGTCTACACCGAGGACGCGCTGAACCGCGCCGGCGGCGGCGACTGGGGGATCTGCGGGGTGTCCCTGCGCAGCCCCGACACCCGCGACGCCCTCGCCCCCCAGGACAATCTCTACACCGTGGCGGTGCGCGACGCCGCCGGCCAGCGCCTGCGGGTGGTCGGCGCGCTCACCGAGACCCTGGTGGCCCCGGAGGACCCGGGCGCCGTGCTCGACCGCCTGACGCGGCCGGGGGTGCGCGTGGTCACCGTGACGGTGACCGAGAAGGGCTATTGCCACGAGCCCTCCACCGGCGCCCTGGACGAGCGCCACCCGGACATCCAGGCCGACCTCGCCAGCCCCGGCCGGCCACGCACCGTCGCCGGCTTCCTGGTGGAGGCGCTGGCCCGCCGGCGCGCCGCCGGCGTGGCCCCCTTCACGGTGCTGTCCTGCGACAACCTTCCGGGCAACGGGGAGGTGACGGCCGGCATCCTGCGGCGCTTCGCGGCGCTGCGCGATCCCGGCCTGGGGCGCTGGATCGAGGACACCGTGGCGTGCCCCAACAGCATGGTCGACCGCATCGTCCCCGCCACCACCGAGGCGGACCGGACGGCGGTGGCGGAGGCGCTGGGCGTCGCCGACGCCTGGCCAGTGATGACCGAGGCGTTCAGCCAGTGGGTGGTCGAGGACCGCTTCCCCGCCGGCCGGCCGGCGTGGGAGCGCGAGGGGGCCGAACTGGTCGCCGACGTGCGCCCGTTCGAGACCATGAAGCTGCGCCTGCTCAACGCCAGCCACTCCTGCATCGCCTATCTGGGCTATCTCGCGGGCCACGAGACGGTGGCGCAGACCATCGCCGAGCCGGCCTTCGCCCGCCTGGTCGCCCGCCTGATGGACGAGGAGGTTTCGCCGACCCTGGCGATGCCGGCGGGCGTCGACCTCGCCGCCTACAAGGCGGCCCTGCTGCGGCGCTTCGCCAATCCGGCGCTGAAGCACCGGACCTGGCAGATCGCCATGGACGGCACCCAGAAGCTGCCGCAGCGCCTGCTCGGCACCATCGCCGACCGCCTCGCCGCCGGTGCCCCGGTCGACCGGCTGGCCCTTGGCGTCGCGGCGTGGATGCGCTACGTCACCGGGGTCGACGAGGCGGGGCGGCCGATCGACGTGCGCGATCCCCTGGCCACCCGGCTGCGGGCGCTGGCCGACGCGGCCGGCCCGGTGGCCGGCCGGTTGGCGCCGGCCCTCCTGGGGGTGGCCGAGGTGTTCGGCGACGCGCTGCCCCGCAACCCCCTGTTCGTGCAGGCGGTGACGGACGCCCTGGAGCGCGTGTACGCGAAGGGGGCCGGCGCCTGCGTTGAGGAGCTGTCATGACCCTGCCCCGGTTCGAACCCCTGCTGGCCGGCACCACGGTGATCCCGGTGCTGGTGATCGACGACCCCGCCACCGCCGTGCCGATCGCCCGGGCCCTGGTCGCCGGCGGGCTGAAGGCGCTGGAGGTGACCCTGCGCACCGCGGCGGCGCTGGCCTGCATCGAGGCGATGGCCAAGGCCGTGCCCGACGCCCTGGTGGGCGCCGGCACGCTGACCCGTCCCGGCGACGTCGCCGCCGCCCGCGACGCCGGCGCCCGCTTCCTGGTCAGCCCCGGCCTGACCGACGGGCTGGCGGCGGCGGCGCTGGCCAGCGGGCTGCCGTACCTGCCCGGCGTCGCCACCGTCACCGAGGCCCTGCGGGCGCGCGAGCACGGCTTCGTGGAGCAGAAGTTCTTCCCCGCCGGCATCAACGGCGGCGCCCCGGCCCTCCAGGGCTTCGCGCCGCTGCTGCCGGACGTGCGCTTCTGCCCGACCGGCGGCGTCAAGCCCGGCAACAAGGCCGACTACCTCGGCCTGCCCAACGTGTTCGCCGTCGGCGGCACGTGGCTGCTGCCGGCCGAGGCGGTGCGTGCGGGCGACTGGGCGGAGGTCGAGCGCCTGGCCCGCGAGGCGGCGGCGGGGTGACGGCGCGCCAATGTTGACATTGCCGGCGCCGGCCCGCTAACTGCCGCCCGCAATTCCATCGTTCCCGGCGTCGCGCCCGCATGCTCTCCCTCTCCGTCGTCATCCCCACCCGCGACCGCGCCGGCGCGCTGATCGACACGCTGCAGGCCTGCCGGCGCCACGCCGGCGGGATCGGCATGGAGATCGTCGTCGTCGACCTGGGCTCGCGCGACGACACGGTGGCCCGGCTGCGGGCGCTGGCGGCGGAAGACCCGCAGCTGTCCTGGTGCGCTCTCGACGGCGGCCAGGGCGCCGCCGCCGCCCGCAACCGCGGGGCGGCGCTGGCGCGCAACGACGTCGTGCTGTTTCTCGGCGACACCCTGCGCCCGGCCGACGACGGGTTCTTCGCGGCCCATCTGGAGGTGCACGCGCGCTTCCCCGACCCGGCCACCGCGGTCCTCGGCCGGGTCGGCTGGGCCGACCGCCCGGGTGCGGGCAGCGAGCTGTTCGCACCGCTGCCGCAGGTCGCGGGCGGGCCGGGCGAACTCACCCCCTATGGCTGGCACGACTGGCGGGCGGCACGGGCGGAGAACCTCTCGGTGAAGCGCGGCGCGGTCGCCGACTGGGTGGCCCAGGGCTTCGACCCCGCGCTGGCGCCGGACGCCGACGGCGGCGGGCTCGACGCGGTGGAGCTGGCGTGGCGGCTGGCCGGCGGGTCGGCGGGCCTGCGCCTGTTCCACACCCCGGCGGCGCGGGCCGTCGACGGCCGCGGCTGGAGCCTGGAGCGCCTGATGGCGCACCACGCCGCGGCCGGGGCGCTGGTGCGCACCCTGGCGGCCCGCGACGGCGCGCCGGGGCCGGCCGATTTCGGCCTGGAGCCGGTGGAGGAGGCGCTGAACCGTCCGGGTGCGCCGGCGGATCCCGGCGTCGTCGCCGATTACCTGGCAATGGTCGAGGCGGTGAAGGCCTGGGCCCGCCTGTTCGACGGCCAGGACGGCACCGGCGGGGCGGCGGTGAAGCCGGCGCTGGTGCTGGCCTTCGCCCAGGGCTATCTGCTCTCCGCCCCGGCCGGCGCCAACCTTCCCGAGGCGTGCCGGATCACCCTGGAATCCTGCCGCCAGCGGATCGCCCGGGTGGTGCAGGCGGTGGCCACCGGTGCGCCGCTGGGGCCGGCGCCGGACGGTGCGGCGGCCTGGCGGGGACCGCGCCAGGGACGGCTCTCCCGGTTGCGCAACTGGGCCCGCCAGAAGCCGGCGCTGGTGCGCGTCTACCAATGGCTTCGCGCGGTTCGGAGCCGTTGACGCGAAGGGCAGCGAAGGGTCAGCGAGGGGTCATGTTCTCGGTCGTCATTCCCGTCTACAACCACCGCCCCTATGTGCTGGACGGGCTGGTGTCGGCGCTGCGGGCGCGGCTCGTCAGCGAGGTGCTGGTGGTCGACGACGGGTCGCGGGACGGCTCCGCGGCGCTCCTGGAGCGCATCGCCGCCCCCCATGGCGCCCGGGTGCGCAACCTCACCCCGCCGGGCGGCGGCAACGCCGGGGCCCACGCGCGCCTCAACGAACTGGTCGCGGCGGCGGCGCAGCCGTGGATCGCCGTGCTGAACTCCGACGACGCCTTCCTGCCCGACCGTTTCACCGTCGCCGCCCAGCGGGTGCGGCGCACGGCGGTGGATTTCGTGGCCGGCCACATCCTCATCATGGACGGCGAGGGGCGGCCGCTCGGGCGCAAGCGCGGTCCGCTCGACCCGGAATACCCGTTTCCCGCGGGCATGGACGTGGCCGGCCTGCTGGCGGCCGGCGACCTGCTGCCGCTGCTGGCCTGCCAGAACTTTCTGGCGACCACGTCGAACATGATGTTCACCAAGGCGCTGTGGGAGAGGGTCGGCGGTTTCGCCGACCATCGCTACGTCCACGACTGGGACTTCGCGCTGCGCGCCACCGCCCTGGGGACGCCGGCCTATGTGCCGCTCTACCTCACCCGCTACCGGGTGCACGGGTCGAACACCATCTCCGAGAGCGCCGAGCGGGTGGACCGCGAGACCACCGCGGTGTTCGGGCGCTTTTGCGCCGACTTCCCGGACCACGCGGCGCGGCCGGAGGTGGCCATGGGGCTGGCCGGCAACCGCCATGTCCTGCACGACCGTCCGAGCCAGGGGGAGGCCGCGGCATGACCGGTGGCGCGATCCACGTCTTCACCAGCATCGCCCCGAATTACCTGCCCAAGGCGCGGGTGCTGGCGCGCTCCGTGCGGCGCTGGCTGCCCGAGGCGCGCATCCACCTGGCGCTGATCGACGCCTGGCCGGCCGACCTGGACGCCGCGGCGGAGCCCTTCGACGAGGTGCACACCCTGGATGGCATGGCCGCCGCCGGGCTTGCCGCCGGGGTGATGCCGAACGGGTTCGCCCCGTGGGCGTTCATCCACACGCTGGTGGAGCTGTCGACCGCCGTGAAGGGCTTCATGGTGCAGCGCCTGCTGGAACGGCCGGGCTGCGCCAAGGTGCTCTACTTCGATCCCGACATCGCCCTGTTCGCGCGGCCGGACCCGGTGCTCGACGCCCTGGACGGGCACGACCTGGTGCTCACGCCCCACGCCTGCGAGCCCGAGGAGACGATCCAGGCGATCCACGACAACGAGCTGGTGGCGATGCGCCACGGCATCTTCAATCTGGGCTTCGTCGGTGTCGCCAACCGCCCGGAAGGGCACCGCTTCGCGGCCTTCTGGCGCCACCGCCTGGAGCATTTCTGCTTCGACGATGTGCCGGCCGGCCTGTTCACCGACCAGAAATGGCTCGACCACGCCCCGGCCTACTTCCCCACCACGGGGGTGCTGCGCCACCCCGGCCTGAACGTCTCGACCTGGAACCTCACCCACCGCAGGGTCGAGGGCGAGGCCGGCGCCGGTCCGACGGTGAACGGCCAGCCCCTGGTCTTCTATCATTTCACCGGCTTCGACAGCGGCGCCCAGCGCACCATGCTGGACCTCTATGGCGCCGGCCAGCCGGCCCTCGACGGGCTCTACGCGTGGTACCGCGCCGCCTGCCTGGCCGAGGGCGAGGAGCGGGAGCGCGGCCGCCCCTGGACCCACGCCACCTACGACGACGGTGTGGTGGTGGCCAAGGCGGAACGCAGCTTCCTGCGCCATCATCCCGACGTCGCGGAGACCTTCGCCGACCCCTTCAGCGCCCGCGACCCGGCGCGCTCCTACCGCCACTGGTACGAGGGGTACAGGGCCGGGGCGGCGTCCGGCGGCCGGTGAACGGTCACGGGCCGCGGGGTGCGATTGAACTTCCGGCCGGGGGCCGGTCCGCGGTAAGGATAGGCGCCGCGCCCGGGCGGCGCGGCGTGGCGACGGAGGCCCCTGCATTGGACAACATCGACGACATCGCCACCGCGGCCCCGCCGCTGGACGTCGACGCCATCGTCACGCGGTTCGCGGCCCGTGACGCGACGGTGGCCATCGTCGGCATGGGCTATGTCGGCCTGCCCCTGGCCCACGCGATGGGGCGGGCGGGGTTCTCCATCCTCGGCTTCGACGTGGACGACGCCAAGGTGGACCAGCTCAACGCCGGGCGCTCCTACATCCGCCACATCGACTCCTCGGCCGTCGCCGCGCTGGTCGCCGCGGGCCGGCTGGTCGCCACCGCCGACCCGGCGCGCCTCGGCGAGGCCGACGCGGTCGTCATCTGCGTGCCGACGCCGCTGACCCGCCACCGCGAACCCGACATCGGCTTCGTCCTCGAGACCACCGAGACGATCGCCCGCCACCTCCGGCGCGGCCAGCTCATCGTCCTGGAATCGACCACCTATCCCGGCACCACCACGGGCGAGATGCGGCCCATCCTGGAGCGCGGCGGCCTGCGCTCCGGCACCGATTTCTTCCTCGCCTACTCGCCCGAGCGCGAGGACCCCGGCAACCCGACCTACGCCACCGCGGCCATCCCCAAGGTGGTCGGCGGCGACGGCCCGGACGCCCTGCGGATCGCCCGCGCCATGTACGACCAGGTGGTCGCCGGCACCGTGCCCGTGTCGTCGACCGCCACGGCCGAAGCGGTGAAGCTGACCGAGAACATCTTCCGCTCCGTCAACATCGCCCTGGTCAACGAGCTGAAGACCATCTACGGGGCCATGGGCATCGACGTCTGGGAGGTCATCGAGGCGGCGAAGTCCAAGCCGTTCGGCTACATGCCGTTCTACCCGGGGCCGGGACTGGGCGGGCACTGCATCCCGATCGACCCGTTCTACCTCACCTGGAAGGCGCGGGAGTTCGAGATCACCACCCGGTTCATCGAGCTGGCGGGCGAGATCAACACCGCCATGCCGCGCCTCGTGGTCGACCGGCTCGCCCGTGCGCTCGACGAGCGCTTCGGGCGCGGCCTCAGGGGCGCCCGCATCCTGCTGATCGGCATGGCCTACAAGAAGAACGTCGACGACACCCGGGAAAGCCCGTCCTACAAGCTGATCGAACTGATGGAAGGGCGGGGGGCGACCGTCGCGTACCATGACCCGTACGCCCCGGTGATCCCGGCGACCCGCGAGCATCCGGAGCTGGCGGGGCGGCGCTCGGTGGAGTGGACGCCGGACGTCATCGCCGGCTTCGACGCCGCGCTGATCGCCACCGACCACGACTGCATCGACTACGCCGCGCTGGTGGCGCACAGCCGCCTCGTCGTCGACACCCGCAACGCCACGGCCGGGGTCGCCGACCGCACGCGCATCGTGAAGGCTTGAGTGAGCGCCGGATTATCCCAGGAAGGACGGACGGTTCAGCCATGACGATCAAGATCATCGTTGCCAACGACAAGGGCGGGGTCGGCAAGAGCACGCTGGCCCAGATGTGCGTTCTCCACGTCGGCCGGGCCTTCCGCGAGGTGCGCGCCGTCGAGTACGACCGGCAGCCCAAGCTCGGGCGCTTCTTCGACCCGGGGGTCGTGCAGACCTTCTCGATCGCCCCGGACTGGCACGCCCAGCTGACCCAGCCCCGGCGCGTCGCCGAGTACTGGGACCCGATGATCAAGTGGCTGACCGTGCAGCGGCCGCTGGTCGCCGATTTCGGCGCCCAGGCCTGGGCCTATTTCGCGCAGTGGGCCGCCGACTCCTCGCTGGGCGAGCTGGTCGACACGTCGTCCATGGTGGTCCTCGTCCCCTTCACCGCCGACCTCGAGGCGATCGCCGCCGCGCAGCGCATCCTCGACGCGGTGCCCGGGCTGATGCCGGCGGCCCGCGTGGTGCTGCTGTCGTGCGACAAGGACGGCGAGATGGCGCTGCTCGGCCGCCACCCCGCGCTGACCGCGCTGATGGCCAGTGCGGCGGAGCGCAAGATCCCGATGCGCTCGCTGCCCACCCTCACCGCCGAAGGCTACCCCGCGCTGGCGGCGTTCGGGCTGCGCTTCGACACGATCTGCACGGCCACGCCCAAGGACCTGCTGTCGCGTGCCGGGCTGCCGCCCGCCGTGGCGGTGCGCACCATCAAGGCGGTCCGGGCCTGGGTGGCGGCGACCGACGCGCTGCTGGCGGGGATCGTCGACGAACGCCGGGCGCCGCCCCAGACCGCTGAGCAGCCCCAGCCCCAGCCCCAGCCCCAGCCCCAGCCCCAGCCCCAGCCCCAGCCGGAGCCCCAGCCCCAGGCGCGGCCGCTGCTGAGCGCGGTGTCCTGAAGGCCGCCGTCCTGGCGGGCGGTTGCGTGATTCCACGCGTCCTCCCATATGGAACGGCGGAGGGTTCCGCTTCATCGTGACGGCCGGGGCCGGGAAGGAACGATTGGCACGATGAGTTCGGACATCATCCCCGAGATCCCCGGCGCGCCGGACGACGCCGACCGCCGGGCCGCGGTCCGCCTCATCGCCGCCCAGGTGCGTGGCGACGGCGTGGAGGCCGACATCGAGTCCGTGCCGGCGCGCTGGATGGTGACCGCCGTGCACGAGGTGGTGGTGCCGGGCACCGACCGCCGCCTGCGGCTGCGCTTCCGCGTTCCGGTCGGACCGCTGCCGGAGGTCGAGGCGGCGGTGTGGGAGACTCTGGTCCGCCCCGAAGGGTTCACCCGGGGCGACGCCAAGGCCCTGGGCAAGACGGTCAAGGCGGCCTGCCTCGGCTCCAACGCGGTGGAGAAGGGGCGGGGGCGGGTGGACGCCTGGGTGGCGTCGATGGCCGAGCGCACCGCCCCCCTGGGCGAGGCGTGGCGGCCGGCCGGGGTGGTCGACGAGCTGGCCCGCGCCGCGTCCTACGGCGGCCGCATTCCCCGCCTGCAGGCCCTGCTCGATGCGCTGGAGGAGGCGTTCTCCACGGCGGTCGCCCGCGCCGGCCTGCGGGTGCGCCGCTCCAAGCTGGAGGAGGCGTCGGGCCTCGGCGTCTACCTCGACGGCTTCGCCGCCGCGCGCGCCATGGTGCGCAAGCTGCGCCTCTACGTCGGTCCCACCAACTCCGGCAAGACCCACGCGGCGATGGACCGCCTGGCCCAGGCCGACAGCGGCTGCTACCTGGCCCCCTTGCGCCTGCTGGCGCTGGAGGGGCAGGAGGCGATGGAGACCCGCGGCCGGCCCTGCAGCCTGGTGACCGGCGAGGAACGCGACGTCCGCCCCGGCGCCGCCCACACCTCCTCGACCATCGAGATGGTCAACACCAACCGGGTGTGGGGGGCGTGCGTCATCGACGAGATCCAGATGATCGGCGACCCCGACCGCGGCTGGGCCTGGACCCAGGCGGTGGCCGGCGTCGCCGCGCCGGAGATCGTGATGACCGGCTCGGCCGACGCCATCCCCTACATCCGCCGCCTGGTCGAGGCGACCGGCGAGGAGCTGGAGATCGTCGAGTTCACCCGCAAGTCGCCCCTCCGGGTGCAGGAGGAGCGGGTGCCGCTGGACGCGGTGCGGCGCGGCGATGCCGTGGTCGCGTTCTCCCGGCGCGACGTCATGGGGCTGCGGCGCGAGCTGCTGGCCCGCGACCACACCGTGGCGGTGATCTACGGCGCCCTGTCCCCCGAGGTGCGCCGGGCCGAGGCCCGCCGCTTCCGCGAGGCGGCCGCCGACGTGCTGGTGGCCACCGACGCCATCGGCATGGGGCTCAACCTGCCGATCGCCCGGGTGGTGCTGTCGACCACCCGCAAGTTCGACGGCCGCGAGGAGCGCGAGCTGACGCCGTCGGAGATCCGCCAGATCGGCGGCCGCGCCGGCCGCTACGGCATGCACGAGGAGGGCCGGGTGGCGGTGCTGGAGGGGGAGAGCATCAACCCCGTGCGCCGCGCCCTGACCAGCCCGCCGCTGCCGCCGGAAGACCCGCGGCCGTGGATCTCGCCCAACCTCATCCACGTCGAGGCGATCGCCCGCGAGCTCGACACCGACAGCCTGGCCAAGGTGCTGCGCACCGCCGGGCAGGAGCTGCTGCGGGCCCACCAGACCTTCCGCATGACCGACCTGGAAGGGCGCATCCAGGCGGCGCTGGCGGTCGACCGGGCGCGCCTGCCGCTGGCCGTGCGCGACGTGCTGGCGCGCTGCCCGGTCGACAGCCGCGATCAGAACCAGCTCCGCCTGCTCGGCCAATGGGCGATGAACCAGGGCAAGGAACGGCCCAACCCGGCACCGGCCGAGGCCGACCAGTTCACCCACCACGTCGGCACCGACGTCGAGCTGGAAGCGGCGGAGCGCGCCGTGAAGGGGCTGACCTCCTACGCCTGGCTCGCCTACCGCTTTCCCGACGCCTACCCCGACATGGATGTGTGCCTGGAGCGGCGGGCCACCCTGAACGCCTTCATCGAGCGCACGCTGGCCGAGCGCAGCCTGCAGCGGGCGTGCCCGGTGTGCGGCACCCGGCTGAAGGCCACCCACCGCTTCCGGGTGTGCGACGCCTGCTACAGCGCGCGGCTGGCCCACCGCGGCGGGCCGCCGCGGCACCGCGGCCGGGACCATCCCCACTTCCATCACCCCGTCGGCGGGGCCGCCGGGGGGGCCGCCGCGGGAGGCGCCGGCCGGACCGGGGCCGGCAGCACCGGGTCCGGAGGCGCGGAGGGCGGCGCCGAGGGTCGCGACGGGGCGGTGCCGGGGCCCGCCACGAAGCGGCGGGGTGGCGAGCGCGGACGCCGCGGGCCGGGCCGCGCGAAAGGGTGAGCGGCCGGCTCTGAGCGGGTTTCGCCGGATCGGGCCGCCGGCCCGGCCCGGCGAAACCCGGTTAGCGGGCGATGAGCCGCCGCGCCTCCTCGCAGCGCAGCCGGAGCGCCGCGCGGTCACGCTGCTCGGCGATGCACCTCTCCCCCGTCTCCTGGACGTGGACGAGCTGGCTCAGCAGGGCGCGGCGTTGCTCCTCGGCGTCGGCGTAGGGTGCCAGCCGCGCCAGGGCGTCGGCGAGACGGATGAGGACGGCGGGCATGGCGCTTCCCGCCTGCCGGATCTGGTCGAACGCCGCCCGCACCACCCCGTCGCAGTCGGTCACGTCGCGGACGACGCGCAGGCGTCCGTCGGCGTCGCTGTGCGTGGCGGCCTCCGGCGGGCGTGCGAAGACGAGGGACAGCGCGGACGAGAGGTTGTCGATGACGGCGATGCCGGTGAAGACGTCGTTGATGCCGGGCGACAGGGCGCGCAGCGCGATCTCCACCAGCTGGCGGATGCCGTACTCCAGGTCCTGGCTCGGCGTCCGCTCGGCGCCGATGATGAAGGCGCCGCGGAGGGCCTGAACCAGCGCGTCGGTGTGGGCGTCGGGCGGATGCACGCCGACGTGGGCGCCCTGGGCGAGCACGAAGTGGCCGGGCCGGACCATCACCCACACCACCGCGCCGGCGGCCTTGGCCTCGCGCATCAGGGCGTCGAAGTCGACGGCCTCGACGTAGCCGTCGCGCCCGAGGCCGAACCAGGCCGTGCCGTCGGGCGGCGGCGGCGGTGGCGGCGCCGGCGGCGAGTCCGAGTCCGGCAGCAGCCGGTCGATGGTGGTCCGCAGGTCGTGGGTCACCTCCTGGACGACGTTGTCGTACATGATGGCGCGGGCGAGCTTGTGGACGAAGAACAGCAGCACGAACAGGCACAGCGCCGACAGCGCCGTTCCCACGCTGACCGCCAGGTGCGGGATGCCCTGGGTGGACGGGCCGCCGATGCTGCGGAACACGACCAGCAGGTAGAGAATCGTCGACACGAACAGGCCGAGCACCCCTTGCGTCTGCGGGTCGCTGATGAAGTTGCGCACAAGGCGCGGCCCGAGCTGTCCGGCCGCCAGGGTCAGCACCACGACGGTGATCGAGACCACCAGCGAGGTCATGGTGATGATGCCGGAGAGCAGCGCGCCCATGATCTCGCGCGCGCTCTCCGGGTCGCCGCTGTAGACCAGCCACAGCTCGAGAGCGCCATCGGGCAGCAGCTCCCGGTGGGTCAGCAGCACGACCGCCAGGGCCACGGCGGCGATGCTCATCAGCAGCGGCACGAACCAGAGGGTGGCGCGCAGGAGCATCCAGTAGTGGCGCAGGCGGTCTTGCATGGATCGGAGGTCCGTCGGTGGCGGGGCTTCCCTGGAAACGCGCGGGGCGGCGAAGTGCCCCGCGCCGGGGCGCGTTTTCCCCGGGGGTGGGCGGGGAACCTCGCGGCGCGGCGTGCCGTTGCCGCTGTCAGGCGCTGCCCGCGCGTTCCGGCGATGGCTGGCGGCACCACGGAGGGAAGCCGATGTTCTTCGACGGTTGGGCCGGGTTGGGCCGCGTGCTGGTGGTCGGCGTCCTGGCCTACGCCGCGCTGGTGCTGCTGCTGCGGGTGTCCGGCAAGCGCACGCTGACCAAGTTGAACGCCTTCGATCTGGTGGTCACGGTGGCGCTCGGCTCGACCCTCGCCACCGTGCTGCTGAGCAAATCCGTCGCCCTGGTGGAGGGCGTGCTGGCGCTGGCGCTGCTCGTCGTCCTGCAATACGCGATGACGTGGCTCTCGGTGCGGTCGCCGCGGGTGCAGGCGCTGGTCAAGGCCCAGCCGACGATGCTCGTCTACCGCGGCGAGATCCTGCCGGCCGCCCTGCGCCAGCAGCGGGTCACCCGCGAGGAGGTGATGGCGGTCCTGCGCGCCCATGGCCGGCCCGGTCTGGAGGGCGTGTTCGCCGTGGTTCTGGAAACCGACGGCTCGTTCAGCGTCCTGTCCGCCGGCGCCTCGGGAACGCCGGCCGCCCTGGAGACCGTCCGCCATCCATGATTCCCCCGCGGGCGGTCGGCCCCGGAGGCGGTGTGGAGCGATCGGCATCTGGTCTGATGGACCGTGGGTGTCCGTCGCTCGCCGAGCTTCCGCCTTGATCCGTGCGACGGGGATGGTCTAGATGCATCACCCGCCGGCGGCGGGCAGCAGAGAGGGGCGGAGCATATGACCATCGTGGTGACCGGCGCGGCCGGCTTCATTGGCTCCCACGTGGCGGCGGCGCTGCTGGCGCGCGGCGAAACCGTCGTCGGCGTCGACAACCTGAACGACTACTACGACGTGGCGCTGAAGCAGGCACGGCTGGCGCGCATCGAGGGCCGGCCCGGGTTCCGCTTCGTGCGCGCCGACATCGGCGAGCGCGCCGCGGTGGAGGCGCTGGTGCCGGAGATCCAGGACTGCACCGGCATCGTCCACCTCGCCGCCCAGGCCGGCGTGCGCTACTCGCTGGAAAACCCCTACGCCTACGTCGACACCAACGTCACCGGCCAGGTGGCGATGCTGGAGGCGGCGCGTCGCCTGCCCAAGCTGCGGCACCTGGTCTACGCCAGTTCCTCCTCGGTCTACGGTGGCAACACCGCGTTGCCGTTCTCCATCGACGACCGGGTCGACCGCCCGCTCTCGGTCTACGCCGCCACCAAGAAGGCCGGCGAGATGCTGGCCCACGCCTACGCCCACAACTACGGCATCGCGTCCACCGGCCTGCGCTTCTTCACGGTGTACGGCCCATGGGGCCGCCCGGACATGGCGGCCTATCTGTTCGCCGACGCGATCGTCGCCGGCCGCCCGATCCGCGTCTTCAACGGCGGCAACATGAAGCGCGATTTCACCTACATCGACGACATCGTCGCTGGGGTGGTGGCGGCGCTGGACCGTCCGGCGCCGGCCGACGACCACGGCGTGCCGCACCGGGTGTTCAACCTCGGCAACCACCGCTGCGAGGAGCTGATGCGCTTCATCGCCCTGATCGAGGGCGCGCTGGGGCGCGAGGCGGTGAAGACGATGGAGCCTATGCAGATGGCCGACGTCCCCGCCACCTACGCCGACATCGACGCCAGCCGGCGGGAGCTGGGCTACGAGCCCGCCACCCCCATCGACGTCGGCATCCCGCGCTTCATCGACTGGTACAAGACCTACCATAAGGTGGGCTGAGGCGCCGCGCGGGCGGCCCTACACCACCCCGCGGGCCGTCAGCGCCTCGATCACCTGGTCGGCCAGGGCCTCGGCGTCGTGGTCGCCGGCGGCCAGGGTCACCTCCGGGGTCTCCGGCGGCTCGTAGGGCGAGCTGATGCCCGTGAAGTTGGCGATGGCGCCGGCGCGGGCCTTGGCGTAGAGGCCCTTGGCGTCGCGGCGTTCGCAGACGTCCAGCGGGGCGTCCACGAAGACCTCCAGGAACTCGCCCTGCTCGACCAGGGACCGGGCCATGCGGCGCTCCTCGCGGAAGGGCGAGATGAAGGAGACCAGGACGATCAGCCCGGCGTCGACGAACAGCCTGGCGGTCTCGGCGACGCGGCGGATGTTCTCGACCCGGTCCTCCTCGGTGAAGCCGAGGTCCTTGTTGAGGCCGTGGCGCACGTTGTCGCCGTCCAGCATGTAGGTGTGGAAGCCGCGGCCGTGCAGCTTCTTCTCCACGAGGTTGGCGACGGTGGACTTGCCGGCCCCGGACAGGCCGGTGAACCACAGGACGCAGGGCTTCTGGCCCTTGGCGACGGCGCGCGCCGCCTTGTCCACGGTGACCGGCTGCCAATGGATGTTCTGGGCCCGGCGCAGGGCGAAGTTGATGGTGCCGCAGCCCAGGGTGGCGTTGGACACCCGGTCGATCAGGATGAACGACCCGGTCTCCCGGCAATCGGCGTACGCGTCGAAGGGCACGGCGTGGTCGAGCGCCAGGTTGCACAGGCCCACCTCGTTCAGCTCCAGCCGCTTGGCGGCGGTGTGCTCCAGGGTGTTGACGTTGACCTTGTGCTTGATCTCGGTGACCTGGCCGCCGACGACATGGGTGCCGAACTGCAGCAGGTAGCCGCGGCCCGGGATCATCGCGTGGTCGTTCATCCACACGATGTGGGCGGCGAACTGGTCGGCCACCTCCGGGCGGGCGTCGGCGGCGGCGATCACGTCGCCGCGGCTGACGTCGATCTCGTCGGCCAGGGTCAGGGTCACCGCCTGACCGGCCACCGCCACATCCAGGTCGCCGTCCATGGTGACGATGCGCGCGACCCGGCTGGTGCGCGCCGAGGGCAGCACCGCCACCGTGTCGCCGGGGCGCACCCGACCGGCGGCGATGGTGCCGGAGAAGCCGCGGAAATCCTGGTTGGGGCGGTTGACCCACTGGACGGGGAGGCGGAACGGCGTGCCCGTGCGGTCGGCGGCGACCTCCACCCCTTCCAGATGGGCCAGCAGGGTCGGCCCCTGCCACCAGCCCAGGGCGTCGCCGCGGGTGGTGACGTTCTCCCCGGCCAGCGCGGAGATCGGGATGCAGGTCACCGACGGGATGGACAGCCGCTCGGCGAAGGCGCGGTAGTCCGCGGCGATCGCCTCGAAGCGCGCCTGGTCGTAGCCGACCAGGTCCATCTTGTTCACCGCCACCACCACGTGGCGGATGCCCAGCAGCGAGACGATGAAGCTGTGGCGCCGGGTCTGGGTCAGCACGCCCTTGCGGGCGTCGACCAGAAGCACCGCCACATCGGCGGTGGAGGCGCCGGTGGCCATGTTGCGGGTGTACTGCTCGTGGCCGGGGGTGTCGGCGACGATGAACTTGCGGCGGTCGCTGGCGAAGAAGCGGTACGCGACGTCGATGGTGATGCCCTGCTCGCGCTCCGCCTGAAGGCCGTCGGTCAGCAGCGCCAGGTCGATGCCGCCCCCGGTGGTGCCCCAGCGCGCGCTGTCCTTGTCCAGGGCGGCGAGCTGGTCCTCGAAGATCTGCTTGCTGTCGTAGAGCAGGCGGCCGATCAGCGTGCTCTTGCCGTCGTCGACGCTGCCGCAGGTTATGAAGCGCAGCAGGTCCTTGTTCTCCTGCTCGCGCAGATACGCCACCACCTCGTCCGTGGCGGCCTGAAACTGGTCCTGCATCAGAAGTAGCCTTCCTGCTTCTTGCGCTCCATGGAGGCGGACTGGTCGTGGTCGATGACCCGGCCCTGGCGTTCGGAGGTGCGCGACAGCAGCATCTCGCGGATGATCTCGGGCAGGCTGGCGGCGCGGCTCTCGACGGCGCCGGTCAGCGGGTAGCAGCCCAACGTGCGGAACCGCACCCAGCGCAGCGCAGGGTCCTCACCCGGCCGCAGCGGCATCCGCTCGTCGTCGACCATGATCAGGGTGCCGTCGCGCTCCACCACCGGGCGCGGCTTGGCGAAGTACAGCGGCACCACCGGAATGCCTTCCAGGTAGATGTATTGCCAGATGTCCTGCTCGGTCCAGTTGGACAGCGGGAACACCCGGATGCTCTCGCCTTTGTGGACCCGGCCGTTGTAGAGGTTCCACAGCTCCGGCCGCTGGTTCTTCGGGTCCCAGCGGTGGCTGGCGCTGCGGAAGGAGAAGATGCGCTCCTTGGCGCGGCTCTTCTCCTCGTCGCGCCGCGCCCCGCCGAACGCGGCGTCGAAGCCGTACGTGTCGAGGGCCTGGCGCAGCGCCTGGGTCTTCATGACGTCGGTGTGCACCGACGACCCGTGGCTGAACGGGCCGATGCCCTGGGCCACGCCCTCCTGGTTGACGTGCACCAGCAGGTCCAGCCCCAGTTCGCGGGCGCGCTGGTCGCGGAACGCGATCATCTCGCGGAACTTCCACGTGGTGTCCACGTGCAGCAGCGGGAACGGCGGCTTGGACGGATGGAACGCCTTCATCGCCAGGTGCAGCATCACCGCGCTGTCCTTGCCGATGGAGTAGAGCATCACGGGGTTGCGGAACTGCGCCGCCACCTCGCGCATGATGTGGATGCTCTCCGCCTCCAGGCGCTGCAGGTGGGTCAGGCGGACGGGGTCGGACGGTTGGTCGGGCATGGGCAGGCTCTGGCGCCAGGGTCGCTTGTGATCGGCCCGGGTGTATCACGGGCAATCCACAATGGCGAGGGATAAAATACACCCGCGCCACCCAATATAGCACATAACATTCATGTGAATGAAGCGGTCCGGCCAGCCCCGGGCCGGTCCCACGCGATCGGTTCCGCGACCCGGCTCCCGGCCCCGCGGGCCGGCGGCGCCGGGCGCCGGGGACGCCCGTGAGGCCGATGATCGCCACCACGGCGGGTTTGTGTCAGCCCCGAAACAACGTCGACATATCCGGATAACAATCGGGATCTAACCTTTCCTGAGGTTTGGTCGATTCGACGGCGCCGTGCCGACGGATCGCAGGGGGAGAGGCACCAATGCTTTCGGATCACGGGGTCTGCGACGCTCGGCATCGACCGGGGGACACGGCACCGCCGGCCGGGGCCTCGCCGAACCGCCCATTGCCGCCCGACCCGAACTCGTTCAACTCGCGCATCGAGGCCGCCATGCAGCATCATGATCACATTTCCCGGGCCGTCTCCACGGACCGTGAGATCACTCTGGAAGCGCTCCGCGTGTTCACCTATCTGAGCCGCCGGCTGCACTTCGACCGCTCCGTCCCGGTCCTGCAGTCCGAACTGGCGGATGCCCTCGGCATGCAGCGCCCGAACGTGAACCGGGCCATCAAGCTGCTGGAGAACAAGCAGATCCTCCTGCGCGAGTCGAAGCTGGGACGGGCCATCACGTTCCGGTTGAACCCGGAGCTGGGCGTCAGCCAGGCCGCCTGACGGAACCCGCGCCCGCCGCCGATCCCGCGCCGGGGCCCGCGTCCCCGGCGTCGGCGGGGGCGGACGGGGGCGGAGGGGGCGCGGAACGCTGCTCCGCCAGCCCCGCGTCCGCCAGCCCCGCCACGGCGTCGCGCACCGCGCCGAGCCGGGCATCGAACGACGTGTCGGCGGCACCGGCCAGCACCGCACAGGCCGTCTCCAGGTTCTCCGCCACGCCGTCGGCCAAGCGCGCCGCCGCCACCGGTGCGAAGGCCGCCGGCGCAAGGGAGTCACCGCCGGCACGCCCGCGCCGGAGGCTGGCGGCACCGTCCTCCAGGTGCCTCACCACCAGGCCGGAGAGCTGGGCGAAGACAACCGGCTTGGCCCGGCGGGCCGGGCCGAAATCCATGGCGCCGACGGCGGACAGCACGTCGGCCGGCCGGCGCAGTCGGGCCGCCACCGTCAGCAGCAGGGCATAGGGCCGGCCGGCGCCGATCCGGCCGACCTCCTGCACCGCCGCCTCGACCACCGCGGTCTCGGCGGGGCCCAGCGCCGCCATCGGCTTGGCCGGAAGGCGCCGTTTCAGGTCGGCGATGGCGGGGCCGATCTCCAGGAACGCGACGATGTCACGAGCGTGGTTGACATGACGCTCGTCGCCGTCGAGGAAGCGCCGGCGCGCCTCCGGGTCGCGGTCGGCCTCCTCCAGCGCGCCGCGCACCGCCGCCGCGGCCAACGCCCACAACCGGCAACCCACGGGGTGGAGGGCGCCGCCGTCGCCCGGCGCCGCCGTGCGCACCGCGTCGCCCAAGGCCGCAAGCTCCCCGCGGTCGCCGCGCTGCAGGACCACCCGCCACAGCGGCTCGATGACCGCGCGGTCGATGGGGCCGATCGGGATCTCCGCCAGCCCCTCCGCCTCCAGGAGGTCTTCGAAGGGATCGCAGAACAGGCGGCGCAGGGTCGGCCGCCGCTCCGGGCGCACCCGGGCCAGGCGCGAGCGCAGGCGGTCGAAGGTGTCGCGCACCTCCGGCCGGTCTCCCGCGCGTTCGAGGACGCGCACGACCTCGACGAGCTTGTCGTCGGCAACCCCGTCAAGCCGGCCCTGCAGGCCTTTCAGGGATGGCGGCGAGTCGGACATGGGAACGGCTCCGCCTGCGGTGAGCACGGGCGCACCCGTGCTGCCCGCAGCGTAGCAGAAGGGGGGCGGGGGACTCACGCCGGAAATGGGTCCTTCCGCCCCTCCCGGTTCGCGCGGGCCGGGCCGGCGCCGGTGGGGTCAGCCGGCCTCGGGGTCCACCTCCTGGCTCGCCTCGGGGCCGCCCTCGGGAACGGTGGCGGGAACGGTGGCGGGAACGGTGGCCGGGGAGGCGGCCGGGGAGGCGGCCGGGGAGGCGGCGGTGCCGGCCGCGCGGGCGGCGCGCGCCGTGGTCTCGCGGCGGTCGGGGATCAGCTCGAACAGGAGCAGCGCCCGGGCGGGAACCGGCAGGTCCTCGCCGGCGCGTCCGGTCGACAGCTCGACGCGGTCGGGCTCGGCGGTGTCCACCAGGCGCAGCCAGCGGCTGCCGCCCGCCACCTCCGGCAGGACGAACGGCACGACCTCGTGGTGGGCGTTGACGATCAGCAACAGGGTCGCGTCGGCCGCCGGCTTCTTGATGCCGGTGGCCTGGGCGCGGCCGTCCAGCAGCATGCCGAGGCAGCGGGCGTACGGGTCCTGCCACTGCTCCGTCGCCTTCTCCTCGCCGGCGGGTGTCAGCCAGGTGACGTCCTTGACGTCCAGCTCGGCGTTGTAGGCGCCGACCAGGAAACGGCCGCGCCGCAGCAGGGGATGGTTGCGGCGCAGCGTCAGCAGGCGGCGCACGAACTCGGTCAGGGCGCGGCCATCCTGGTCGATCGCCTGCCAGTCGATCCACGAGATCGCGTTGTCCTGGCAATAGGCGTTGTTGTTGCCGCCCTGGCTGCGCGCGAACTCGTCTCCGGCCAGCAGCATCGGCGTCCCCTGGGAGAAGACCAGGGTGGCCAGCAGATTGCGCATCTGCTGCAGGCGCAGTGCCTTGATGACGGGGTCGTCGGTCGGCCCTTCGGCGCCGTGGTTCCAGGACAGGTTGTGGGAGTGGCCGTCGCGGTTGTCCTCGCCGTTGGCCGCGTTGTGCTTGTCGTTGTAGGCGACGAGGTCGGCCAGCGTGAATCCGTCGTGGGCGGTCACGAAGTTGACCGAGGCCCACGGCCGGCGGCCCCGCTGGGCGAACAGGTCGGCCGACGCGGTCATGCGCGTCGCCAGCTCCGGCAGCTTGCCCTCGTCGCCCTTCCAGTAGGCGCGTACGGTGTCGCGGTAGCGGTCGTTCCATTCCGCCCAGCCCGGCGGGAAGCCGCCGACCTGATAACCGCCGGGCCCGCAGTCCCAGGGCTCGGCGATCAGCTTCGCCCGCGACAGCACCGGGTCCTGCCGGCAGGACTGGAGGAACCCGCCGCCCTGGTCGAAACCGTGCGGCTCGCGCCCGAGGATGGTGGCGAGGTCGAAGCGGAAGCCGTCGACGTGCATCTCCTCCACCCAGTAGCGCAGGCTGTCGGTGACCATCTGCAGCACCCGCGGGTGGCTGAGGTTGAGCGTGTTCCCGGTGCCGGTGTCGTTGATGTAGTAGCGCGGGTCGGGCGCCAGCCGGTAGTAGCTGGCGTTGTCGATGCCCTTGAAGGACAGGGTCGGCCCCAGCTCGTTGCCTTCGGCGGTGTGGTTGTAGACGACGTCGAGGATCACCTCGATTCCGGCGTCGTGGTAGCGCGCCACCATCTCCTTGAGCTCGGCGACGCTGCCGCTGGCGAGGTAGCGGGGATCGGGCGCGAAGAAGGCCAGGGTGTTGTAGCCCCAGTAGTTGCGCAGCCCCTTTTCCAGAAGGTGGCGGTCGTCGACGAAGGCATGGACCGGCAGCAGCTCCACCGCCGTGACGCCGAGCGAACGGACGTAGTCGACGACCTCCTGGGCGGCCAACCCGGCGAAGGTGCCGCGGTCCCGCTGCGGCACCGCCGGGTGCATCATCGTGTAGCCGCGCACGTGGGTCTCGTAGAGGACGGTGTTTTCCCACGGCGTGCAGGGAAAGCGGTCGTGGCCCCAGGTGAAGGCCGGGTCGACGACCACGCATTTGGGCATGCCGGGGGCGGAATCGCGGCGGTCGTAGGACAGGTCGGCGCGGTTGGAGCCGACGCGGTAGGCGAAATGCGCGTCGGACCAGCGCAGCGGCCCCATCAGGTGCTTGGCGTAGGGGTCGATCAGCAGCTTGTTCGGGTTGAAGCGGTGGCCGGCCCTGGGGTCGTAGGGTCCGTGCACGCGGTAGCCGTAGACCTGGCCGGGCCGGGCGTCCGGCAGATAGCCGTGCCACACCTCGTCGGTGTACTCCGGCAGCTCGATGCGCTCCAGCTCGCGCCGGCCTTCGGAATCGAACAGACACAGCTCGACCTTGGTCGCGTTGGCCGAGAACAGGGCGAAATTGACGCCGAGCCCGTCCCAGGTGGCGCCCAGCGGATAGGGCAGCCCTTCGCGCACGCGGGAACGGCGCAGGGGAGTGGGGGGGTGGGCGCCACGGCTGACACGGGAACGGTCGCTCACGGGGACTCCTCGACGCTGGGGGATCTGCGGACGGTGTCAGCCAACAACGACGGTGCGGTTCCGACGATCCACCGCGCCGCACATTTCCTGGACCTGCACCTTCGCCGAAGGGCCTTTATGATGATGGTCATAGTCGTCAAGACAGGTCGAAACCCCTGTCGCGCCCATGATATCATCACGGTCATCAAAAAAGGATAAATACAGGGGCTACCTACCCTGTCGGATGGTTGATATCGTGACAGTATTGCGGTTGTGTCGCGGCGCATCGGTGGCGGCCGGCAGGCCCGCTTCTTCTTCCCGTGGCGTGCCGACCTGAGCCGACACCTGACGCCCGCGGTGTTCCGTCCGCCTCCGCCTCCGCCTCGCCGCCGCCTGCCCAGCAGCCCAGCCACCGTTGCCCGATATCGCACACGCTATGCTCCATTCCCTGGTCCGCGCTCTCGTGCCGCCGCTGAAACCCCGCACGGCGCTTCTCGGCATCGTCGCCACCGTGGGGGTGCTCGGCGCCCTGTCATGGAGCGCTGTCACCTTCCTGGACTACCGCGACACCATCGACCGGGCGCGCGGCGACGCGGCGCGTGCGGCGGCGGTGCTGGCCGGGCACGTCGCCAGCGTGTTGGACCCGGGGGCCACGACGGTGGAGCGCGTCGCCCGACTCCTCGCCGGGGCGGACGCGGTGGCGGGGGCCGCGCTGCTGCAGGAGGCCGTGCAGGCGCCGGCCGGGGCCCTGGCGGTGGTGGATCGCAAGGGGCGGGTGGTGTTCGGTCCCTCGTCCCTGGTGCTGCGCCCCGCCGATCTGGCGGCGGCCGGCGCCGGAGCGGAAGGCGGAACGGCGCCGCGCATCGTCTCCGCCCGTGTCGACGGCCGTTGGACACTGGCGCTGGCACGCCCGATCCTGCGCGACGGTGCACCCGCCGGGGCCGTTCTGAGCGTGGTGCCGGCGGCGGCGCTGGCAGCGGTCCTGGACGCCCTCGGCAGCGGCGGCGGCGGCGGCGGCGCTGGCGCGGGGCAGCGCGCCGGGCTCTATCGCGCCGACGGCACGCGTCTGGTCGGCGACGGGCCGGCGCGATGGGGCGACGGCGAGTTCGAGCCCCGGGGCACGCGGGACCTTGCGGGGATGGCGGTGTTCGCCGGGGTGATGGAACCCCGCGACGCCGTGCTCGTCCCGTGGCGCCGCCGGCTGGAGCGCGGCGCCGTCGTGGCGGGGTCCGGCCTGGCGGCGCTGCTCGGGCTGGCGGCCCTGGGCTGGCGCAGCCTGCGCCGCGAAGAGGCCGCGATGGGCGCGTTGGCGGACTCCAAGGTGCGTCTGGAGCGGCGGGTGGAGGAGCGCACGGCCGACCTCAGCGCCCTCAACACCCAGCTGGCCGCCGCGCTTGCGGAGAAGGAGCGGGCGAACCACGCCAAGGCGCGCTTCCTCTCCGCCGCCAACCACGATCTGCGACAGCCCTTCCAGGCCCTGCGCCTGTTCCATCACCTGCTGGACGCCCGGCTGACCGACGCCCGGGACCGCGCCATCGCCGACAAGATGGCCGCCGCGCTGGACAGCGGCGAGACGCTGCTGCACGCGCTCCTGGAGGTCGCCACCCTGGACGCCGGGGTGGTCAAGCCGACCATCGACGCCGTGGCCGTCGGCCCCCTCCTGGAAAGCGCGGCCGGCCACTTCCGTGGCGCCGCCGCCGCCAAGGGGCTGGAGGTGCGTGTCCATCCCACCGCCGCGGTGGTGCGCAGCGACCCGGCGCTGCTGGCGCGCATGCTGCGCGACCTGCTGGGCAACGCCGTCGCCTACACCGCCAGGGGCAGCATCCTGATCGGCTGCCGGCCACGCGGCCAGTGGCTGCGCATCGAGGTGTGGGACACCGGCTCCGGCATCGCGGCCGAGCATCTCGACAGCATCTTCGAGGACTTCGTGCAGCTCGGCAATCCGGAGCGCGACCGCAGCCGCGGCCTCGGCCTCGGCCTGGCCAAGGTGCGGCGCAAGGCGGCGCTGCTGGGCCACACGGTGGATGTGCGGTCGCGCCCCGGCCATGGTTCGGTGTTCGCCGTCACCGTTCCGGTGGCCGCCCTGGACCCCGCGGCCGAACGCCCCGGGGCGCCGGCGGCGGCGGCGGCGGATGCGGGCCCGGCGGTGGCCTGGCGCATCCTGATGGTCGAGGACGATCCGGTGCAGCGCGCCGGCATGCAGATGCTGCTGGAGGGCTGGGGCCACGAGGTGACGGCCGCCGCCGACGGCGCCGCCGCGCTGCAGGCGGTGCGCCAGGCCGGCGCCCGCCTCCCCGACGCCATCGTGACCGACTTCCGACTGCCCGGCGCCCTCACCGGCGTTGAGGTGGTCCGCCGGGTGGGGGAGATCGCCGACCGGCCGATCCCCGGCATCATCCTCACCGGCGACACCGCGCCCGAGCGCATCCGCGAGGCGGTGGCCACCGGCTGCCGGCTGCTCCACAAGCCGTTCAGCCCGGCCCTGCTGCGCGACGCCCTGGCCGCCCTGGCGCCCCCCGACCCGCCCGGCGGCGCCGTCCGCAGCACCCGCGACGCGGCAGCCTGAGGGTGCGGGGCCGGCGGCGTCCGTTTCCGGATTATCCAATCCTTAAGTGTAGGGGCGCCAGTGTGGGGCAACCCGGAGCCGATCACCGATGACACAGCGTCCCCTCACCCGCATCGACCAGGCCCAGCTCGACGCCGTCGTCCGCCGGCACGAGATGTTCCGCAACGCCCGCATGGGCGGGGCGCGCGCGACCCTGTCGTTCTGCGACCTCTCGGGCCTGAACCTGGCCGGGCGCGACCTCGCCCACGCCGACCTGGTCGGCGCCTCGCTCAAGGGCGGGAACCTGGCCGGGGCGCGGCTGGACTGCGCCGCCATGTTCGCCGGCGACCTGCGCCAGGCGAACCTGGAAGGCGCCAGCATGATCAAGACCGACCTGCGCGGCGCCTGTCTGCGCGGCGCGATCCTGGTCGGCGCCAACCTGTTCGAGGCCGACCTGCGCGACGGGTCGCTGGCCGAGAAGGACCGTGACGGCAGCCTGCGCCTGGTGCAGGTCGAGAATGGCAAGCCGGCGGAGACCTCGGGCGCCGACCTGTCCGGCGCCAACCTCACCAACGCCCGGCTGTCCGGCGCCATGGCCATCCACACCGACTTCACCGACGCGGTGATGAAGGGCTGCAAGCTGGTGCGGGCCTCCATGCGCGGCGCCAACTTTTCCGGCTCCAACCTGGAGGGTGCGGACCTGTCGGGCGCCGACCTGCGGGGCGCCTGCCTGCGCGGTGCGGTGCTCACCGGCGCCGCGCTCACCATGACCGACTTCACCGACGCGGAGCTGGAGGACACCCTGACCGACGCGCCGGTCGGCCGGGTCATCGCCGAATTCGGGCGGCCGCTGGAGGACCTGCTGCACGACCACATCCTGTGGGTCGGCACCGGCGGCGCCCAGGGCGTCGCGCTCGACCTGTCGGAGTTCGACCTGCGCCACGCACCGTCGCTCGCCCACGCCTGCCTGACCATGCTGCGGGCGTCGCGCGCCACCTTCTACGGCCTCGACCTCACCAACGTCCAGCTCCAGGCGGCGGCCCTGGACGGCGCCGACCTGCGGGTCGCCAAGCTGACCGGGGCCGACCTGCGCGGTACCAACCTGAAGGGCGCGCGCATCAACAACGCCGACCTGCGCACCGCCAACCTGCGCCCCCTGGTGTTCGACGAGAAGCGGTCGATGCGCACCGACCTGTCCGGGGCCAAGCTGCGCTACGCCGACTTCCGGGGCGCCTGCCTGCGCGACGTCACCCTGGCCGGCGCCGACCTGTCCTACGCCAACCTGCTGGACTGCGACCTCGCCCGGGCCGACCTCAGCCACGCCAAGCTGTTCGGCGCCAAGCTGGAGCGCCGCGCCCTCGACGGCGTCGTCCTGGACGGCGTGGCCGGGCTGAAGCTGTAGGCGCCATCCGACAAGAGGGCCTCAACAGGACAGCCCCAATAAGATGCGTTGGAGCATCTTGACCGCGGCGCGGTCGGTCCGATAGGATGCAATATCGCATCTTATTGGGGCGTCCAATGCCATCGCTGATCTCCACCGCCGCAGCGCCGGCGCCCGGGCCCGCCAGCCTGCGCCGGGGCGCCGCGGCCCTTGCCCTGCTGGCGCTTCTCGGCTGCGCCCAGGTCCCGACCGATCCCGAGGGGCGCGCCGCCCATGACGACGCGAATGATCCCGTGGAGCCGGCCAACCGTGTCGTCTTCGCCGGCAACCAGTGGGTCGATCGCAACGCCCTGCGGCCGGTGGCCCGCGCGTACGAGACCTATGTCCCGGGCCGTGTCCGCACCAGCCTGGGCAGTTTCGGCCGCAACATCGCGGCGCCCGGAGTCGCGGTGAACGACGTGCTGCAGGCCAATTTCGATCGCGCCTGGGTCACCACCCAGCGGTTTGTCGTCAACACGACGGTTGGCGGTGCGGGTCTGTTCGACGTCGCCGCGGATTGGGACCTGCCGCACCACCACGCCGATTTCGGCCAGACCTTCGGCGTCTGGGGGCTCGGTCCGGGACCGAGCGTCCAGGTGCCGCTGCTGGGGCCATCGACCGTCCGCGACGTCGCCGGCGGCGTGGCCGGCATGCTGGCCAATCCGCTCGGCTTCGTGCCCGGCGAGGGGATCCAGACCGTCCTGATGGCCAACGCCGGGGTCGACCTCGTGCACAAGCGCGCCGGACTGCTCGAGGTCACCGACGATGTGGAGAGGAACGCGCTCGACCCCTACGCCGCGTGGCGCAGCATGCACGCCCAACGCCGCGCCGCTCTCGTCGAGGAAGGCCGGGCGGGCGGGCCGGCCGGCGCCGTGGTGATCGGTCCCGTGATGGCGGCTCCCGGGGCGGACTCGACGACCGACGGACCCTGAGGCTCCGGGTCCGTTCCCGGCCGTCGGCGACCCGGTACCGCCCGATCAGCCGGGCCGGACGAGCGGCAGGAAGATCTTGTCCACCCAGGCGGTCCGCAGCTCCGGTGGCGGGGGCGAGAACGTCATCACCACATGGCCGCGAAACAGATCCATCAGCAACGTGGCGACCGGGGCACCGAGTTTCTCCGGATCGATCTCGCCACGCTCCACCGCCCGGTTCAGGATCGGCGCCAGGGTTTCCTCGTCGCCCACGCGCAACGCCGCCCGGAGATCCTGCGGGGTCGACGCGGTTTCCTGGAAATATTCACTTGAGAACAACGTGAAGACGGCGGCGATGGCGGTGGCGCGCGCGGACGCCCGCTCCAGGTAAGCCAGCAAATCAGCGCGAACGCTTCCATGGTCCGCGATGGACATGGGATGCCGGTCCCTCTGCCAGCGGATCGCCGCGATCGCGAGCGTCGCCTTCCCCTCCCACCGCCGGGCGAGCACCGGCCGGCTCGTTCCGGCCCGCGCCGCCACCGCCTCCATCGTCAGCCCGGCGTACCCCCGCTCCGTCATCTCCGTCCAGGCGGCCTCCAGGAGCGCCTCCTCGAGATCCGTGCCCCGCCTCCGTCCCTTCATCGGACTCCCTCTTCAATAAGATGCGTCAATGCATCTTGACCGGCACCCGTGCGGCTGATAGGAGATACATTAATGCATCTTACTCACGGGGTGAAGGAATGACGACGGTGTTTGCGCTGCGGCGACCGTCCGCCACAGGGGCGTGGCTCGTCGTGGCCGCGGCGTGTATCGGCGGTGCGGTGCCCGCGATGGCGGGATCGGACGTGGCCGTGGAGCCTACCGGCACGGCGGACCTCGGTGTCGCCACGCCCGGGCGGGAACGCCAGGACCATTGGACGCTGGGCGCGGGGATCGCGGTGGTGCCGCGGTTCCAGGGCTCCGACGAGAGCACGGTCCAGCCGGTGCCGCTGGTCGACGTGCAGGTCGGACGGTTCTTCGCCAAGGTCGGCGAAGGCATCGGCGTCAACCTCCTCCGGACCTCCCGGTTCACGGCGGGAGCAAGCGTCACCTGGGTCCAGGGCTACGACGAGGACGACGTGCCCGCCGGCATCGAGGGGGTGGATTCCGCCCTGGGTGCCCGCATCTTCGTCACCGCGCGATTCGCAGGAACGGTCGCCACCCTCGCGGCCACCCAGGCCGTGACCGACACCGACCGTGGCCTGGTCGTCAACGCCGGTCTTGCCTATCCCATTCATGCCACCGAGCGGTTGACCATCACGCCGATCCTGGGTGCCGCCTGGGCGAACGGGCGCTCCATGGACAGCTATTTCGGGATCACCGCGACCGAGGCCGCCGCCTCGGCCCTCGCGCGCCACGATCCCGAGAGCGGCTTCAGGGATGTCTCCCTGCGCCTCGGCGCCACCTACCGGCTCACCGACAGCATCCGCGCGGTCGGTTCTGTCGGCGTGTCCCGTTTGCTCGGCGATGCGGCCGACAGCCCCCTGGTGAAACGGCAGACCCAGACGATGGCGGTCGTCGGCCTGACCTACACCTTCTAGCGCCCGCCCGTGGCGGCCCGGACGCGCGCCGGATGGCGGCGGCCAGGCCGCCCCCTCCTCCGCCGCACGATGGGCCGCACCAGGCCCCTTGGGAACCCCGGTTCGAGCTGACCCCGATGGACCGTACGTGTCACGGCGACCCGCCGGGGGCGGACGCCGGCCGCGCCCGTTGCCCCGCCCGCTGCCCGGCCCCCGACGGCGGCCGGGAGGAGGCCGGCCCGCCCCCCTGGGACCGCCCCGTCCTCGCCGCCGCCTGCCTCGCCGGCGCCGGGGTGCTCCTGATGATCCTGGCGGCGACCCTGTCCGTGCTGGACGGCGCCTAGGCCACGCCGGGTCGGCGTCGCCGCCGGGCAGGGGGTGCGGTCCGCCGCCGCACCGGGCCGTCCGGCCTATCCTTTTGATCCAAATCACGGTGCCGCCCCGGGCGGCGGTCTAGGGTCGGCGTCGTCCCACCCCGCGGGGGCGCCCGTTCGCACGGTGCACGCCCCGGCATCCCGTTCCCTTCCCGATGACCGGACTCCCATGGCGATCCGACCGGACCTGCTCACCGAACTCGCCGCGCGTCGCGAGCGCAGCGCCGCCTCGGCCAGCGAAGACAAGATCGCGCAGCGGCACGCCAAGGGCCTGCTGACGGCGCGCGAACGCCTCGACCGGCTGTTCCAGCCCGGCACCTTCCAGGAATTCGGGCGCCACGTGCTCCATGCCACCCGGCAGTTCGGGATGGAGGACAAGACGCTGCCGGGCGACGGCGTGGTCGTCGGCACCGGCTTCGTCGACGGCCGGCCGATCGCCGCCTTCTCCCAGGACTTCCTGGTGGCCGGCGGGTCGCTGGGGCGCATGCACGCCCAGAAGATCTGCGACGTGATGGACCACGCCGGGCGTGCCGGCGTGCCGCTGGTGGGCTTCAACGACAGCGGCGGTGCGCGCATCCAGGAGGGCGTCGAGAGCCTGTCCGGCTACGGCCAGGTGTTCAATCGCAACGTCCTCCTGTCGGGCGTCGTGCCCCAGGTCGCGGTGATCTGCGGGACCTGCGCCGGCGGGGCCGCCTACAGCCCGGCGCTGATGGACTTCCTCATCATGACCCGGCGCGGCGCCAGCATGTTCATCTGCGGGCCCCAGGTCATCAAGGCGGCCACCGGCCAGACCACCACCATGGAGGAGATCGGCAGCGCCGACGCGCACGCCGCGATCTCCGGCAACATCCATTTCGTGGCCGAGGACGACGACCACGCCGCCGCCCTGGTGCGCGACCTGCTGTCGTACCTGCCCTCCAACAACATGGACGAGCCGCCGCACCGCCTGGCGGCCGAGCTCACGCTCGCCGACGACCCCGTCCTGGAGCAGCTGATCCCGGAGGCCGCCAACGCCGCCTTCGACGTGCACCAGGTGATCGCCCGGCTGCTCGACGACGGCCGGTTCCTGGAGGTGCAGGCCGCCTTCGCCGGCAACATCGTCGTCGGCTTCGGGCGGATCGACGGCATGGTGGTGGGCGTCGTCGCCAACCAGCCCAACGTCAAGGCCGGGGCGCTGGACATCGACGCCGCCGACAAGGCGGCCCGCTTCATCCGCGTGTGCAACGTCTTCTCCATCCCCCTGCTGACCCTGGTCGACGTGCCGGGCTTCCTGCCCGGCGTGTTCCAGGAGCGCCACGGCATCATCCGCCACGGCGCCAAGATGCTGTTCGCCTACGGCTCGGCCACGGTGCCGAAGATCACGGTGATCATGCGCAAGGCCTATGGCGGGGCGTTCCTCGCCATGTGCTCGCGCGACATGGGGGCCGACCTGGTGCTCGCCTGGCCGACCGCGGAGATCGCGGTGATGGGCGCGGAAGGGGCGGTCAACATCCTCTACCGCCACGAGCTGGAGCAGGCGGAGGACCGCGCCGCCCGGGCGGCCGAGCTGGCCCAGGCCTACCGGCAGGAGTTCGCCTCGCCCTACCTGTCCGCCGGGAAGCTGTTCGTGCACGACGTGATCGAGCCGCGCCGCACCCGGGCGGCGGTGTCGCTGGCCCTGCGCACGCTGCTGTCCAAGCGCGAGACCCGGCCGCCGAAGAAACACGGCAACATCCCGCTGTAGGCCCGCCATGGAGCATCTCGTCTTCATCCTTTCGGGCTTCGGCACGGTGATGACCGTGCTGGCGCTGCTGTGGGCGGTGCTGGCGCTGATCGGCCGCGCCTTCGTGGCCCACGCCGCCCGCGCCGCCAGGGCGCCGGCCGGGCCGGCGCCGGCCCCGGCTCTGCCCACCGCCGGGGCGCCGGCGGTGCCGCCCCACCACCTCGTGGCGATCGCCGCGGCGGTGGCCGAGATCACCGGCGGGCGGGGGCGCGTGGTGCGCGTCCACGCCGCCGCCCACCAATCCACGGCCTGGGCCCGGCACGGACGCATCGAGCAGTTCGCCGGTCACCGGGTGCGCTGGGGCTGGAACCACCCCGCCCCGGACACGACACGCTGAGGACCTGTCATGAGACGCTTGCGCATCACGGTCGAGGGCACCGCCTACGAGGTGACGGTCGAGGAGCTGGAGCCCGCCGCATCCACCCCCACCGCGCCACCCGCCGGTCCGCCGGCGGCCGTCGTGGCGGCGCCGGCCGCCCCGGTCGCCGCCCCGGCCGCGGCCAGCGCGCATGGCGCGGCGCCCCCCGCCGCCCCCGGCGACGTGGTCAGTCCGCTGGCCGGCACCATCGTGGCGGTCGCCGCCGCGGTGGGCCAGCGGGTCGAGTCGGGCCAGCCGCTGCTGACCCTCGAGGCCATGAAGATGCAGACCTCGGTCTCGGCGCCGCGCGCCGGGACGGTGGCGTCGGTGGCGGTGGCCGCCGGGGCGACGGTTCAGGAGGGCCAGATCCTCCTGACGCTGGCGTAAGGGGGGTGCGGTGGAAGCCTTGTCCGAACTCTGGGCGCTGACGGCGCTGCCGCACCTGACCTGGAAGATGGTCGTCATGTGGGGGGTCGTCGCCGGGCTGCTGTACCTGGCGATCTGGCGCAATTTCGAGCCGCTGCTGCTGGTGCCCATCGCCTTCGGCGCGCTGCTCGCCAACCTGCCGACCGAGGGGCTGGTCAACCTGCCCGTGGGGGAGACGCCGGGCGGCCTCTACCATTACATCTCCCAGGGCATCCATCTGGAGCTGTTCCCGCCCATCATCTTCCTGGGCGTCGGCGCGCTGACCGATTTCGGTCCGCTGATCGCCAACCCGCGCACCCTGCTGCTGGGGGCGGCGGCCCAGTTCGGCGTCTTCGCCACCTATGTCGGCGCGGTGGGCTTGGGCTTCACCGCCCACCAGGCCTCGTCCATCGGCATCATCGGCGGTGCCGACGGGCCGACCTCGATCTTCCTCGCCAACAAGCTGGCGCCGGAGCTGCTGGCCCCCATCGCGGTGGCCGCCTACTCCTACATGGCGCTGGTGCCGCTGATCCAGCCGCCGATCATGCGCGCCCTCACCACCCCCGACGAGCGGCGCATCCGCATGCGCTCCCTGCGCCCGGTGAGCCGGCTGGAGAAGGTGATCTTCGCCTTCGTCGTCACGGTCGCGTGCATTCTGCTGGTGCCCGCGGCATCGGCGCTGATCGGCATGCTGATGCTGGGCAACCTGCTGCGCGAATGCGCGGTGGCCGAGCGCCTGTCCAAGGCGGCCCAGAACGAGATCATCAACGCCGTCACCATCTTCCTCGGCACCAGCGTCGGCATCACCATGACCGGGGAGCGGTTCCTCAACCCCGAGACCCTGGCCATCCTGGCGCTGGGCATCGTCGCCTTCGGCGTGTCGACCGCCACCGGGGTGCTGATGGCCAAGGGCATGAACCTGCTGTCGCGCGAGAAGATCAACCCGCTGATCGGCGCCGCCGGCGTCTCGGCCGTGCCCATGGCCGCCCGCGTTGCCCAGGTCGAGGGGCAGCGCGCCGACCCCGCCAACTTCCTGCTGATGCACGCCATGGGCCCCAACGTGGCCGGGGTGATCGGCACCGCGGTGGTGGCCGGCTACTTCATCGCCATGCTCGGCTGAGGGACGCCGGCCTTTCCCTTGCCTTCCGCGTCCGGCCGCCCGACCATGGGCCGCGCGACGGCGGGTGAACGGATGGGCGGGGGCATGGTGGAGCGCAGCACGCGTACGGCTGAGGTCCTGGCCCGCGCCGTCGCCCGCCACCGCGCCGGCGACGGACCGGAGGCGGAACGCCTGTACCGCGCGGTGCTGGACGAGGATCCGCACCACCCCGACGCGCTCCACCTCCTGGGCGTGCTGGCCCACCAGCACGGCCACCACGCCGCCGCGCTGGACCTGATCGCCCGGTCCCTGGCGCGCGACGCCGGCCGCGCCGAGGTCCACGCCAACCACGGGCTGGTGCTGCACGCCCTCGGCCGGGCCGCCGAGGCCGAGGCCGCCTACCGCCGCGCCCTGGACCGCCGCGAGGCCTACCCGGAGGCGCACAACAGCTTGGGCAGCGCCTTGCACGACCAGGGCCGGCTCGACGCCGCGGAGGCGCACTACCGCCGCGCCCTGGCGCTGCATCCGGGCTACGCCGAGGCCGTCCTGAACCTGGCCACGGTGCTGCGCGACGCCGATCGCATGGACGCCGCCGAGACGGCGGCGCGCTGCGCGGTGGCGCTCGACCCCGGCGCCGCCGCAGCGCTGGGCACGCTGGGCGTGCTGCTGAAGGAGGCCGGCCGCCCGGCCGCGGCCGAACCCTGGCTGCACCGGGCCGTCCGCGTCGACCCCCGGGACGGGGAGGGGCGGGTCAACCTGGGCCTCGCCCTGCTGGCCCTGGGTCGCCCCGCGGCGGCCGAGGCGAGCTTCCGCGCCGCCCTGGAGGCGGCCCCCGGCCATGCGCTGGCGCGCTGGAACCTGGCGCTGCTGCTGATCGGCCGCGGCGCCCTGCCCGAGGGGCGGGAGCTGTACGAGTCGCGCTTCGACCCCGGCGGTGTGCTGGCCGGGCGGGAACCCGGGGTGCCGCGCTGGCACGGCGAGAACCCGGCGGGGCGGCGCATCCTGGTGTGGCGCGAACAGGGCATCGGCGACGAGCTGCTCTATGGCACCTGCCTGCCGGACCTGGTCGGCCACGCCGGCCATGTGGTGCTGGAGGTCGACCGCCGCCTGGTCGGGCTGTTCGCCCGGTCCTTTCCCGCCGCGACGGTGCGGGCGCCGACGCTGGACGCCGCGGGGCGCGAGGCCGTGGGTCCCGCCGACGCCGACCTCCACGTCCCCATGGCCTCCCTGCCGCGGGTGTTCCGCCGGACCCTGGCCGAGTTTCCGCCGCGCCCCGGCTATCTCGTCGCCGACCCGGCGCGGGTGGCGCTGTGGCGCGACCGCCTCGCCGCCCTGGGGTCGGGCGTGCGGGTCGGCGTGTGCTGGCGCAGCCAGCGCACCCATGGCGAACGCAAGACCTATTACACCACGCCCGACCAGTGGGCGCCGCTGTGGGCGGTGCCCGGCGTGGTGTACGTCAACCTGCAATACGACGCCCGGGAGGACGAGGTCGCCCCGGCGGAGGCGGCCTTCGGCGTCCGCCTGCACCGCTGGGCCGACACCGACCTGAAGCAGGACCTGGAGGCCGCCGCCGCCCTGACCACCAACCTGGACTTGGTGATCACCGTGCAATCCTCGGTGGGCGAAATGGCCGGGGCGCTGGGCGTGCCGGTGTGGCGGTTCAGCGGCGGGGCCGACTGGACCGCCCAGGGGACGGGGTGCCGCCCCTGGTTCCCGGCCATGCGGCTGTGGCGGCCCCGCGGGCCGGAGGGGCTGTCCGGCGTGCTGGCCGCCATGGCCGCCGAGCTGGCGCGCCTGCGCCCGAGTCCGGCGGCCCGTCCCGCGCCGCGGGCGGCGGCCGCCGGCCCGTCCCTCGACGCGGTGGTCGCCGCGGCCGACCGCGAGCAGGCGGCGGGCCGCGGCGCGGAGGCGGAGCGGCTCTACCAGCGCGTCCTGGCCGCCGACGAGGCCCACCCCGGCGCGCTCTTCGGGTACGGCCGGCTGGCCGCGGGCAATGGCCGTCCCGACATCGGCGCCCACCTGATCGCCCGGGCCATCGCCGGCGGCGGCGGTTCCGCCGACCGTCACCGCGCCCACGCCGAGGCGTTGCAGGCGCTGGGGGCGCTGGCCGAGGCGGAAGAGGCGTACGGGGCGGCGCTGGCGTACGCGTCCCAGGACCCGGCGTTGCGCGGCTCCCGCGGGGTCGTGCGGCTGGCCCTGGGGCGGGCCGACGCGGCCGCCGCCGATCTGGCGGCGGCCCTGGACCGCGCGCCGGACTGGCCGGCGCTGCACGCCAACCACGCGCTGGCGTTGCACGCGCGCGGCCACGGCGCCGCGGCGCGGACGGCGTTGCGGCGCGCGCTGGCGCTCGCCCCCGACCTGGCGGAGGCGTGGAACAGTCTGGCCCACGCCGCCCTGGGGGACGACGCCACCGCGGCGTCCGTATGTGCGACGCACGCCCTGCGCCTGCGGCCGGGCTACGCCGAGGCGTACGGCAACCTCGGCCTTGCCCTGGCGGCGCTGGGCCGGGCCGGCGAGGCGGTGGAGGCCCAGCGCCGGGCGGTGGCGCTGCGCGAGGATGCCGGCACGCTCGCCAACCTCGCCCTGGCTCTGGAGGCGGCGGGGCAGGGGGACGCGGCCGGGCGGGCGTGGTGGCGCCTGGTGCTGGGCGCACCGGGGGCCACGACGGGCTGGGCGGGGCTGGCCGAGCTGCGGGCGCGCCAGGAGCGGCCGGCCGCCGCCGCCCGGGCGTGGGCACGGGCGCTGGCGGTGACGCCGGGGCGCGGCGACTGGCACTACAACCACGCCAACGCCCTGCACGCCCTGGGCCGCCCCGACGCCGCCGACGCCGCGTACCGGCGCGCCGTCGAGGCCGACCCGGCGCTGGCGCTGGCCCGCTTCAACCGGGGCTACGCCGCCCTGGCGCGCGGCGCGCTGGTGGAGGGCTGGAGCGGGCTGGAGGCCCGCTTCGCCGCCGGCCAGGCCCACCCCGACCGCCGCTTCCGGCGCCCCGCCTGGGACGGCGGCGATCTCACCGGCCGGACGGTGCTGGTGTGGCGCGAGCAGGGCGTCGGGGACGAGCTGATGCACGCGTCGTGCTACGGCGACCTCATCGCCCGGGCCGGCCGGGTGATCGTCGAATGCGACCCGCGCCTGGTGCCCCTGTTCCAGCGCTCCTTCCCCGACGCCACGGTGCGCGCGGCGAGCGACGACCCCGACGATTTCGACGTGCACGTGGCCGCGGGGTCGCTTCCCCTGCACCTGCGCCGGTCCCTGGCCGACTTCCCGGTCGGGCCCGGCAGCTGGCTGCGCGCGGACCCCGGCCGGGTGGCGGGGCTGCGCGCCGGCCTGGGGCCGGGTCTGGCGGTCGGCCTGTGCTGGCGCAGCCGTCTGCGCGGACGCGACCGCGACCGCGGTTACACCCGTCTTGACGATTGGGCGCCGCTGGTCGCCACGCCGGGGGTGCGCGTGGTGGTGCTGCAATACGACGACTGCGCCGCCGAGATCGCCGCCTTCCGGGAGCGGTTCGGGGTCGCACCGCAGCGGGTCGAAGGCCTCGACCTGATGACCGACCTGGACGGGGCGGCGGCGCTGACCGCGGCGCTGGATCTGGTGGTGTCGGCGGGAACCTCGGTGGCCGAGATGGCCGGTGCGCTCGGCGTGCCGGTGTGGCGGGTGGGGGCGCGGGGCGAGTGGACGGCGCTGGGCGCGGCCGTGCGCCCCTGGTATCCGGCGATGCGCCTGTTCGCACCGGCCGCCGCGGAGGGCATGGCCGATCTCCCCGCCCGGGTGTCGTCAGCGCTGACGATGATCCGCGTGACGGATGATTGTTCGTAAAAACGAAAAAGTGTTTTGCGCTGATGCGGGGTGCCGCTTCCCGGTGTCACCGGGTAGCCTGGGAATCCTTGGGTTGTCGACCCCGGCGCAATCGATCGGCTCAGGCCGGGGGCGTCATCACGACCTGCGGTCGCCGCCTTCCCGCGGCGGCCGCATTTCTTTCGGCTCTGTGAGCGAGCATTGGTGACGAGCGCCGCCGCGGGGCGTCCTCTTGTCGGTGCTGGTAGAGCGAAGGCTACGGTACAGAGGGCTGCCAAGTGCTGCCGATGGCTGCGGGCTCATCGACGCTGTCCGGCAGGTCGGTGAAGACGCGTGAGTCCCCTGAGCGCCGATCACGGCCGGATCCTTGGGATAGGACGGGTCGCTGGTCAACTCGTCGTAGACCGCATCGATCACGATCAGCCGCATGTCGAGCGCCAGAAGCAGTTCCAACCGGTCGGCCACCCAGAGGCTGTTGAACGGCCCCGCATCTGGAATGATGACGGTGCACCGCTTCACGACTGCCGCCAGAGCTTGGCGAAGGCCACGGCTTGGTTCTCGACGTCATGGGGCGGTCGCGCCTCCATGGCTCACATATACATGTGAACGCCTCGTGCGGCGTCAATGCCACGTCACACCACGGCGTCGGCGTCCAGCACCGCCCGCGTGCGCTCCACCATGAAGTCGGCGAACACGCGCACCTTGGCCGGCAGCAGGCTGCGGTGGGGGTACAGCACGGCCAGGGTCACCGGCTCGGGCGGGAGATCGGGCAGGACCACCTCCAAGGCGCCGCTGCGCAGATGCTCCGCGACCTCCCACACCGGCTTGAGCGCGATGCCCTGGCCGGCCAGCGCCCAGGCGGTCAGCACGTCGCCATCATCGGCGTCGAGCGGGCCGGCCACCGCCAGGGTCATCGGCCCGTCGCCGCTCTGCAGGGTCCAGCGGTACTGCTGGGAGCCGGGAAAGCGGAGCTGCAGGCAGGCGTGGTCCAGCAGGTCCTCCGGCCGCTGCGGCCGGCCGCGGGCGTCGAGGTAGGACGGGGCGGCGCAGAGAACCCGGCGCAGGTCGGCGATGCGGCGCACCACCAGGCTGCTGTCCTTCAGCACGGCCATGCGGATGGCCACGTCGGCGGCCTCCCGCAGCAGGTCCAGCAGGTGGTCGGACAGGCGCAGCCGCACCTCCACGCTGGGGAAGGCGGCGCGGAACTCCGGCACCAGGGGGGCGAGCACGCGCCGGCCGAAGCCCAGCGGCGCCGTCACCCGCAGGGTGCCGGTGGGCAGGGCGGCCTCCCCGGCCACCCCGCTGGTCGCCCGCTCCACCGCGTCCAGCACCTCCAGGCAGCTGTCGTAGAAGACGACGCCCGCCTCGGTGGACTGGACGCGCCGGGTGGTGCGGTTGAGCAGGCGCACCCCCAGGTGCTCCTCCAGCTGCTGGATGCGGTGGCTGACCACGGCCGGCGACATGCGCAGGTTCCGCCCCGCCGCCGACAGGCTTCCCAACTCCACCACGCGCACGAACACGCGCATGTTCTCCAGCAACGCCATCCCGCTCCCCCGTCCGACCGGCCATGGTAGGCCCGCCGGGCGTGGCGCGGGAAGGGCAAGCCGCGGCGGCGCCCGGCGGCACGCCGTCTCAGGGGCGGATGACGAAGCGGGTGTCGGGGTCGCCGGTCCACGCCTCCGCCACCCGGTCGAGCGGCACGCTGGCGAAGGGGGGTGCGAAGCCGGCGGCCGGGGCGGCGGCCAGCAGGTCGCCGGCGCCCGCCAGCAGCTCCGCGACCGACGCGCTGCCGATGCCGCTGCCCAGCAGTTCCAGCCCGGACCCGCGCAGCGTGTCGCCGCGCAGCGGGATCACGTCGCCCGCTGCGGTGCCGAGCTGGACGTAGCGCAGGCGCGGCGCCCCGGTCCGAGTCCCGGGCCGGCCGGTCGCCGCGGCCAAGATGCGGCTGGCCGGTTCGCCCCAGACGAAGTCCAGCACCACGTCCACGCCGCAGTCGAAGGCGGCGCGCAGGGCGTCGTCGGCGTCACCGTCCAGGGCGATCCGCACCTCCGCGTCGAGGGTGTCGAGCTTGGCGCGGCTGCGCCCCACCGCGACCACCCGGGCGGCGCCGAAATGGCGGGCGACGTGCACGGCCATCCGCCCGGCCGCGCCCGTCGCCCCGTTGACCAACACCGTCTCGCCGCCGCTGAGCGGCGCGCGGCGCGACAGCGCGACCCACGAGGCGAGGCCGGCCGTCGCGATGGCGGCGGCCTGGTCGTCGGCCAGGGCGTCGGGAACCGGCACGGTCATGCCGCGCGCCACGAGGGATCTCTGCGCCATCGAGCCGAACGGCGCCTTGGGGAACAGGAAATAGACCCGGTGCCCGTCCGGGGTCGTGCCGACGCCGTCGACGCCGGGGACGAATCCGGCGGTGGCGCCGCTCGCGTAGTGGGTGCCCGCGGCGAGCCCCTTGACGATCGGGCTCAACGGCGCCGCGCCGACGGACACCACGACGTCGTCGGTGCCGGCTTCGGCGTCCGGCTCCCGGAACGCGCCGACCTCCGGCCCGTCGCCGAAGGTCCTGATGATCGCTGCTTTCATGGTCGATGCCCGCATCGGTGTTCCGGCCTCCCCGCTGGAGACCATGTCGCAGCAAGAGATGGACACACCATCGGGAACGATCTATGCGTGGAAATCCGTCCTTTGTTCGCGATCGTCCGAGATGCCCATGGACCCCCTGTCCCAGGTGCTCGCCCTGCTGAAGCCGCGCAGCTACATCACCGCCGGTTTCGACGCCGGAGGGGCGTGGGCCCTGTCCCTGGACGACCTGGCCGGCCGGATCAAATGCTACGCGGTGATCAAGGGCGCGTGCTGGGTGACGCTCGACACCGGCGACGACCCGGTCCGGGTGGGCGAGGGTGACTGCTTCGTGCTTCCCAGCGGCCGCCCCGTCCGCATCGCCAGCGACCCGGCCGTTCCCGCGCTGCGCGCGAGCGAGGTGCTGGACCCGAACCGGAGCGGCGAGGTGGTGGTCTGGAACGGCGGCGGCGACGTGTTCCTGGTCGGCAGCCGGTTCGAGGTCAACGGGCGCCACGCCGAGGCGCTGCTGCGCACGCTGCCGCCGCTGATCCGGGTGGAGACGTCGGGCGACCAGACCAAGCTGCGGTGGTCCATCGAGTGGATGATGGAGGAGCTGCGGGAGGCGCGGCCCGGCTCCTCCCTGGTGGCCCAGCACCTGTCCCACATGATGCTGGTGCAGGCGCTGCGCCTCCACCTCGCCGGCCGGTCCGACACGGATGTCGGGTGGTTCGCCGCCCTGGCCGATCCCCAGATGAGCGCGGCGATCGCGGCGATGCACGGCGACCCCGCCTTCGCCTGGACCCTGCCCGCCCTGGCGCGCAGGGCCGGGATGTCGCGGTCCACCTTCGCCCAGCGCTTCCGCGACACGGTCGGGGAGACGCCGATCGCCTACCTCACGCGCTGGCGGATGATGCTCGCCGGGGAACGGCTGATCGAGGGGCACGACACCATCGCGCGGGTGGCCCTGTCGCTCGGCTACACCTCCGAACACGCCTTCAACACGGCGTTCCGGCGCACCATGGGCTGTTCCCCCCGGCGTTACGCCCGGGACAGCCGGGCGGTGCCCGGCGCCTGACGCGGGTGGGTCACTGGGGCGCGGCGGCGCCGGCCGGCGGGGTGAAGTGGCGCAGGAAGTCGAGCAGGACGGCGACGGCGGTGTCGGCGTCTCCGGCGGTGATGGATTCCGCGGGGTTGTGGCTGATGCCGCCCAGGCAGCGCACGAACAGCATGCCCACCGGGCACAGCGCCGCCAGCGCCATGGCGTCGTGGCCGGCGCCGCTGGCCAGCCGCCGGGGCCGGATGCCCTGGCGCGCCACCGCCGCCTCCAGCTGGGCGATCAGCGGGGCGGCGCAGGCGGTGGCGGCGGCGTCGTGGGTGTGTTCCACGGCCAGCGCCACGCCGCGCCGCCGGGCGATGGCCTCACACGCGCCGAGGATCTCGGCCAGCGCCGCCCGCCGCGCGGCGTCGTCGGGCGACCGCACGTCCAGGGTGAAGACCGTGGCGCCGGGGATGACGTTGACCGCGCCCGGCCGCGCGTCGATGCGGCCGACGGTGGCCACCAGGTCGGGCTCGGCGGCGCCCCGCGCCTCCACCGCCAGCACCATCTCCGCCGCCGCGGCCAGGGCGTCGCGGCGCAGCGCCATGGGCACCGTGCCGGCGTGCCCGGCCACGCCGGTCACCGTCAGGGCCGCCCGCGAGGCGCCGTTGATGGCGGTGACCACGCCGACCGGCAGCCCCTCGGCCTCCAGCACCGGGCCCTGCTCGATGTGCACCTCGACGAAGGCCAGGACGTCCTCCGCGTGGTAGGCGGCGGCGGGCAGGGCCGCGGGGTCGCCGCCGAAGGCGGCCAGCGCGTCGGCCAGGCGCACCCCGTCGCCGTCGCGGGCCACGGCCACCGCCGCGAGGTCGAGGGTGCCGGCCACGGCGCGGCTGCCGGTCAGGGTGACCGGAAAGCGCACCCCCTCCTCGTCGCCGAAGCCCAGGACCTCCACCGCAAACGGCAGGCGCTCGCCCCGCCGGTGCAGCTCGGCGACCGCGGCGACCCCGGCCAGCACGCCGAAATTGCCGTCGTATTTGCCGGCGTTGCGCACCGTGTCGATGTGCGAGCCGATCAGCAGGGCCGGGGCGCCGGGGGCGGCTCCCTCGTAGCGTCCGATCACCGTGCCGGCGGCGTCGAGGCGCACGCTCATCCCCGCCTCGGCCATCCAGCCAGTCAGCCGGTCGGCGGCGGCCCGGTGTTCGGGCGTCAGGTAGAGCCGGGTCAGCGCACCCCGCTCCGCCGAATGGGTGGCGAAGGCGTCGAGCCGGGCCATCAGTCCGTCGCTCACGGCAGGATCTCCGTCAGGCGCAGCCGCACGATGCGTTCGACCTGGTCCAGCGCGGTCGCGAATTCGGTGGGCGCGTCGTTGCCGACGCGCGCCGCGAAGGCGTCCAGGATCCCGGCCCGGGTGCGGCCGCGCACCGCCATGATGAAGGGAAACCCGAAGCGCGCCGTGTAGGCGTCGTTCAGCGCCGTGAAGCGGGCGAACTCCGCCGGCGTGCAGCGGTCGAGCCCGGCCGCGGCCTGCTCGGCCGAGGAGTCCGCGGTGAGCCCCCCGGCCACGGCGAGCCGCCCGGCGAGGTCGGGGTGGGCGCGCAGGACGCCCAGCTGGCGCTCCCGCCCGGCGCCGCGGAACGCCGCGCACAGCGCGGCGTGCAGGCCCTCCGCCGTGTCGTGGACGGCGGTGATGCCGCGCGCCCACGCCGCCTCGGCGACCCAGGGCGAATGCTCGAACACCCCGCCGAAGGCGGCGACGAACGCCTCCCGGTCCATGGTGCTGGGTGTCATCCGCTCCTCCGCCGCCTGCGCACCGCAGCATAGCGCGGACCGCCACGGTGGCGCTTTCCTGTTTGCTTTGAAACTGTGTTCGCGATCCCGCGCGGAAGCGGCCGCCGGCGCGCATCTTTCGGAAAACTTTGAAACAGCTGGCGATACCATGCTGCGATGCAGCGGCAGCCCGCGCCGCGCCGCCGTGGTAGAATCAACGGACGGAGTGTCGTGGAAGGGGCCGGCAATGGACGCGTTCGCCTGGGACTGGGTCAACTTCATGGTGCGCTGGCTGCACGCGGTGGCGGCCATCGCGTGGATCGGCTCGTCGTTCTACTTCATCCACCTCGACGCCAGCCTGCAGCGGCGCGAGCACCTGCCGGCCGGAACGGCGGGCGAGGCGTGGCAGATCCACGGCGGCGGCTTCTACAACATGGTCAAGTACATGGTCGCCCCGGCCCACCTCCCCAAGGAGCTGACCTGGTTCAAGTGGGAGGCCTACACCACCTTCCTCAGCGGCTTCGCCCTGCTGGTGGTGCTGTACTGGCGCGAGGCCGACCTGCTGCTGATCGACCCCGCGGTCCTGGAACTGGAGGTCTGGCAGGCCATCGCCCTCTCGCTGGGGTCGCTGGTGCTGGGCTGGGTGGTCTACGACCGGCTCTGCAAGTCGCCGCTGGGCGACCATGACGGGCGGCTCGCCGCCGTCGGCTTCCTCTTCCTGGTGGCGGTGGCCTGGGCGCTGACCCTGGTGTTCAGCGGCCGCGGTGCGCTGTTGCAGGTGGGGGCGCTGATCGGCACGATGATGGTGGCCAACGTGGCCATGACCATCATCCCCAACCAGCGCAAGACCGTCGCCGCCATGCTGCGCGGCGAGGCGCCGGACCCCATGCTGGGCAAGAAGGCCAAGCAGCGCTCCCTGCACAACAACTACCTGACCCTGCCGGTCGTTTTCCTGATGCTGTCCAACCACTACCCGCTGGCCTTCGCCACCCGGTACAATTGGGTGATCGTGGCGGTCGTGCTGGTGGTGGGGGCGGCGATCCGCCATTTCTTCAACATGCGCCACGCCGGCCGGCCGACCCCGTGGTGGACCTGGGGGGTCGCCGCGGCGGGCATGCTGGTGGCGGCCTGGCTGGGCAGCTTCGGCCCGAACCGCCCGGTGACCGCGGCCGAGGCCGCGGCCGCGCCCGTGCAGTTCGCGGAGGTGGAGGAGATCGTGTTGTCCCGCTGCAGCATGTGCCACGCCGAGACCCCGGTGTGGGAGGGCATCCCGGCGCCGCCGCGCGGCGTGGTGCTCGACACCCCCGCCGCCATCCGCCGCCACGCCGCGCCGATCGGCATCCAGGCCGGCCTCAGCGAGGCCATGCCGCCGGCCAACATCACCGGCATCACCCCAGAGGAACGGCGGGTGCTGGCGCTGTGGGCCGCCGATCCCGCCGCCGCCCGGTGACGGAGGCACCATGACCGGCCCTGCCACCCGCGCCCTGCGCGGCCGTCTGCTGACCTTCACCGCGGGGCCCGCCGGCCCCGGCGACCGGGCCGGCTGCCGCTATCTGGAGGACGGCGTCCTGCTGGTGGAGGGCGGGCGGATCGCCGCCGTCGGCCCGGCCGAAGCGATGGCGGCGCGGCTGCCCGAGGGCGTCCCCGTCGACCATCACCCCGACGGGCTGATCCTTCCCGGCTTCATCGACGCCCATATCCACTTTCCGCAGACCCAGGTCATCGCCTCCTACGGGGCGCAGCTGCTGGACTGGCTCACCACCTACACCTTTCCCGAGGAGCAGAAATACGCCGACGCGGCCCATGCCGCGGCCAGCGCCCGCTTCTTCGTGGACGAGCTGCTGCGCAACGGCACGACGACGGCGGTCGCCTACGGCTCGGTCCACCCGCAATCGGTGGAGGCGCTGTTCGCCGAGGCCGAGGGGCGCGGCATGGGGCTGGTGGCCGGCAAGGTGATGATGGACCGCAACGCCCCGGCGGGGCTGACCGACACCGCCGAGACCGGCTACGCCGAAAGCCGGGCGCTGATCGCGCGCTGGCACGGCCGCGGCCGCCAGCGCTACGCCGTGACCCCCCGATTCGCCATCACCTCGACGCCCGAGCAGCTCGCCGCGGCGGGCCGGCTGCTGCGCGAGCACCCCGGCGTCTACCTGCAATCCCACCTGTCGGAAAACCCCGACGAGATTGCCGCCGTGCGCGCCCTCTTCCCCGAGGCCGCCAGCTACACCGACGTCTACGACCGCTTCGGCCTGCTGGGGCCGCGCTCCCTGTTCGGCCATTGCATCCACCTCGCCGAGGACGAGCTGACGCGGCTGTCCGACAGCGGCTCGGTGGCGGTGTTCTGCCCGACCTCCAACCTGTTCATCGGCAGCGGCCTGATGGACCTGGCGCGGGTCGCCCGGGACCACCGGCCGGTGCGCACGGCGCTGGCCACCGATGTCGGCGGCGGCACCAGCTATTCCATGCTGCGCACCGCGGCCGAGGCCTACAAGGTCCTGCAGCTCCAGGGCCAGAACCTGCCGGCGCTGGCCGCCTTCGCGCAGATGACCCGGGGCAACGCCCTGGCGCTCGACCTCGACGGCGAGATCGGCGCGCTGGAGCCCGGCCGCTGGGCCGACCTGGTGGTGCTGGACAGCCGCGCCACCCCGGCCATGGCCCACCGCATGGGGACGGTCCGCGGCGACCTGGAGGAGGAGCTGTTCGTGCTGATGACCCTGGGCGACGACCGGGCGGTGCGCGCCACCTACCTGCGGGGCCGCCGGGTGCACGACCGGGACTCGTGATTTCCGCTCGCACCGCGGTGCGAAAACGTGGAAACTGATCCGCATCGTGGAAGTGGCGAGGGCGGTCGATGGCGAAGGCGAGGCAGGCGGACGCGGCGCGCACCCGCGTCAAGGCCGCGGACAGGGGTGCCGGCGGTGCCGGCGCCGACCGGACCGGGCAGGTCCAATCGTTGCAGCGCGCGCTGGGCATCCTGCAGACGCTGGCCAACAGCCATGACGGTCTGACCCTCACCGAGCTGTCGCAGACCGTGGGTCTCGCCCCGTCCACCGCCCACCGCCTGCTCACCACCTTGCAGCAGCAGCAGTTCGCCCGCTTCGACCCGATCGGCAACGTGTGGCAGGTCGGGGTGGGGGCGTTCACCGTCGGCAACGCCTTCGTGCGCACCCGCGACGTGGCCCTGATGGCGCGCCCCCACATGCGCCGCCTGATGGAGGAGAGCGGCGAGACCGTGAACCTCTACGTCGAGGACGGCGGCGAGGCCATGTGCCTGACCCAGATCGAGTGCCGGCAGCTGATGCGGGCCATCGCCCGGCCCGGCGGCCGGGTCAAGATGCACTGCTCCTCGGTTGGCAAGGCCATCCTGGCCTGGCTGCCCGACCGCGACGTCTCCAAGGTGTTGGAGCGCCACGGCCTGCCGCCCTTCACCGCGCACACCCTGGGCACGCCGCGGGCGCTGCGCGACGACTTGGCGCGGGTGCGCGCCCGCGGCTACGCCATCGACGACGAGGAGCACGCGGTGGGCATGCGCTGCATCGCCGCCCCCATCTTCGACGAGCACGGCCGTCCCGCCTCGGCGATCTCGGTGTCCGGCCCGGCGGCCCGCATCGACGACGCCCGGCTGGCCGTCCTGGGCACCCTGGTGGGCGCGGCGGCGGCCGCGGTGACCCGCGAGCTGGGCGGTCTGTCGGCGACCCGGGAGGCGGCGGAGGAGGCGTCGGGCGCCGTCCGTCCCGCCGCCGAGGTGATGGCGCGCCGCGTCGGCTGAGCCGGCGCCGTGCCCCTCCGGGCCCGGCACCTGCCCACTCGGGTAGGAAAATGGCGTCGGGCATGTCACTGTAGTGTAACGCAGAATCGGTGAAATTCCGTATCTTGAAAACCCTTCCACCCCATGTTGCCGATTTCCCCCACGGCGGCCTAGCGTGTCGTCAGGAAATCGACCATCAGCAAATCGAACATGGGGAGGGACCAGCGATGCCGAAGATGACCGCGATCGATGCGGCGGTTCACGTCCTGGAGAAGGAAGGCGTCTCGGTCTGCTTCGGCGTGCCCGGCGCCGCCATCAACCCGTTCTACGCCGCCCTGCAGCGCAACGGCCGCATCGGACACGTGCTGGGCCGCCATGTCGAGGGCGCCTCGCACATGGCCGAGGGCTACACCCGCGCCAAGGCCGGCAACATCGGGGTGTGCGTCGGCACCTCCGGCCCGGCCGGCACGGACATGATCACCGGCCTCTACTCGGCCATCGCCGATTCCACGCCGATCCTGTGCATCACCGGCCAGGCGCCGCGCGCCCGCCTGCACAAGGAGGACTTCCAGGCCATCAACATCGCCGACATCGCCCGGCCGGTGACCAAGATGGCGGTGACGGTGCTGGAGCCGGCGCAGGTCCCCTACGTGTTCCAGCAGGCCTTCCACCTCATGCGCTCGTCGCGCCCCGGACCGGTGCTGATCGACCTGCCGCTCGACGTGCAGATGGCGGAGATCGAGTTCGATCCCGACGCCTACGAGCCGCTGCCCGCCTTCAAGCCGGCCGCCAGCCGCGCCCAGGTGGAGAAGGCGCTGGCCATGCTGAACGCGGCGGAGCGGCCGCTGATCGTGGCCGGCGGCGGCATCATCAACGCCGACGCCAGCGACCGCCTGGTGGCGTTCGCCGAACTGGTGGGCGTGCCGGTCATCCCGACCCTGATGGGCTGGGGCACCATCGCCGACGACCATCCGCTGATGGCCGGCATGGTCGGCCTGCAGACCGCGCACCGCTACGGCAACGCGACCATGCTGGAGTCCGATTTCGTGCTCGGCATCGGCAACCGCTGGGCCAACCGCCACACCGGCTCCGTGCCGGTCTACACCAAGGGCCGCACGTTCGTGCACGTCGACATCGAGCCGACCCAGATCGGCCGGGTGTTCACCCCCGACTTCGGCATCGTCTCCGACGCCGGCGCGGCGCTCGACCAGTTCATCGCCGTGGCCAAGGAGTGGCAGGCGGCGGGCAAGCTCAAGGACCGCTCCGCCTGGGTGGCCGACTGCCAGCGCCGCAAGCGGACGATGCACCGCCGCACCGACTTCGACAACACGCCGATCAAGCCGCAGCGCGTCTACCAGGAGATGAACCGCGCCTTCGGCCGCGACACCCGCTACGTCTCGACCATCGGCCTGTCGCAGATCGCCGGCGCCCAGTTCCTGCACGTCTACAAGCCGCGCCACTGGATCAACTGCGGCCAGGCCGGCCCGCTGGGCTGGACCCTGCCGGCGGCGCTGGGCGTGCGCGTCGCCGATCCCGACTGCAACATCGTGGCGCTGTCCGGCGACTACGACTTCCAGTTCATGATCGAGGAGCTGGCGGTGGGCGCCCAGCACAACCTGCCCTATGTGCATGTGCTGGTGAACAACTCCTACCTCGGCCTGATCCGGCAGGCGCAGCGCGCCTTCCAGATGGACTTCCAGGTCCAGCTCTCGTTCGAGAACATCAACGCGCCGGAGATGAACGGCTACGGCGTCGACCACGTGAAGGTGGCCGAGGGGCTGGGCTGCAAGGCGATCCGGGTGACCGATCCCGACGATCTCGGCGCCGCCTTCACCAAGGCCCAGGCCTGGACCAAGGAGTTCAAGGTGCCGGTGGTGGTCGAGGTCATCCTCGAGCGGGTGACCAACATCGCCATGGGCACCGAGATCGACAACGTCACCGAGTTCGAGGAAACCCTCGACATCACCGAACCGCAGCCGGAAACGGTGCTGGTCTAAGCGCGCTCGGCGCACATCAGGGAGAACGATTTCGATGGTGAAGTTCGCAGCCAACCTGTCGATGCTCTACACCGACATCGACTTTCTCGACCGCCTCGACGCGGCGGCCAAGGACGGGTTCGAAGGGGTCGAGTACCTCTTCCCCTACGCCTTCGAGGCCGACGCGCTGGTGGAGCGTCTGCAGCGCAACAAGCTGACGCAGGTGCTGCACAACCTGCCGGCCGGCGACTGGGACAAGGGTGAGCGCGGCATCGCCTGCCTGCCCGACCGGGTCGGCGAGTTCCAGGACGGCGTCGGCAAGGCCATCGCCTACGCCACGGCGCTCGGCTGCACCCAGGTCAACTGCCTGGCCGGCAAGGCGCCCGAGGGTGTCGCCGCCGACACGGTCGCGCAGACCTTCGTCGACAACCTGAAGTTCGCCGCGCCGAAGCTGAAGGAGGCCGGCATCCGGCTGCTGATGGAGCCCATCAACACCCGCGACATCCCGGGCTTCCACCTCACCACCACGGCCCAGGCGGAGGCGGTGCTGGAGGCGGTCGGTTCCGACAACCTCTTCATCCAGTACGACGTCTACCACATGCAGATCATGGAGGGGGACCTGATCCCCACCATGAAGCGCCTGCTGCCGAAGATCGCCCACATCCAGATCGCCGACAACCCCGGCCGCAACGAGCCGGGCACCGGCGAGATCAACTACCCCAACGTCTTCGCCGCCATCGACGCCATGGGCTACCAGGGCTGGATCGGCGCGGAGTACAAGCCCGCCGCCAAGACCAGCGAGGGTCTGGGCTGGTTCGCCCCGTACCGGGCCAAGGCCACCGCGGCCGCCTGAACAACGACGCACACGAGGAGAGACGCCATGAAGGTGGGATTCATCGGCCTGGGCATCATGGGCCGCCCGATGGCCGCGCATCTGATCAACGCCGGCCACACCCTGTTCCTCTACGACATCGCCCCGGTTCCGGACGACCTGACGTCGGCCGGCGCCACCGCCTGCGCCAGCGGCGCCGAGGTGGCCGGCAAGGCCGACGTCATCATCACCATGGTGCCGGACACCCCCCACGTCGAGGCGGCGCTGTTCGGTGAGAACGGCGTGGCGGCCGGCCTGTCGGCCGGCAAGATCGTGGTCGACATGTCCTCGATCTCGCCCATCGCCACCAAGGAGTTCGCCCAGAAGATCAACGCCCTGGGCTGCGACTACCTGGACGCCCCGGTGTCGGGCGGCGAGGTCGGCGCCAAGGCGGCGTCGCTGACCATCATGGTCGGCGGCCCGGACACGGCGTTCGAGACGGTGAAGCCGCTGTTCGAGCTGATGGGCAAGAACATCACGCTCGTGGGCGGCAACGGCGACGGCCAGACCACCAAGGTGGCCAACCAGATCATCGTCGCGCTCAACATCGAGGCGGTGGCCGAGGCCCTGCTGTTCGCCTCCAAGGCGGGCGCCGACCCGGCCAAGGTGCGCCAGGCGCTGATGGGCGGCTTCGCCAACTCCCGCGTGCTGGAAGTGCACGGCGAGCGCATGGTGAAGCGCACCTTCAACCCCGGCTTCCGCATCGAGCTGCACCAGAAGGACCTCAACCTGGCCCTCAGCGGGGCGCGGGCGCTGGGCATCAGCCTGCCCAACACGGCGACCGCCCAGGAGCTGTTCAACGCCTGCGCCGCCAACGGCGGCAAGGGGTGGGACCACTCCGCCATGGTCCGCGCGCTGGAGCTGATGGCCAACCACGAGGTCGCCCAGGCCGAAGCGGTGGCGGCGGAGTAACGCCGGCCGCCACCGGGTGGCGGCACGGTTTCGCTGGCAAGCCGGACGTCCACTTTTGCTAAGGTGGGCTCCGGCTTTTCGGCGACACCGTGCCCACCCCACCCCGTCCCCGGCGGTGCCGGGGGCGGGAGCATTCAGGAGAGACACCCATGCAGGACCCGCGGCAGCTTCTTCAGGCGATGTTCAAGGCGGCGGTGGACGCCGCCCTGCCGGCGGTGTGCGTGCCGCCGCACCTGCCGGAGCCGCCCAGGGGCCGCACCGTGGTGGTTGGCGCCGGCAAGGCCGCGGCGTCCATGGCCAAGGCGGTCGAGGACCACTGGCCGGGCGCGCTGTCGGGCCTGGTGGTCACCCGCTACGGCCACGCCGTGCCGACCCGGCGGATCGAGGTGGTCGAGGCCTCCCATCCCGTGCCCGACGCGGCCGGCGAGGCGGCGGCCCGGCGCATCCTGGAGACGGTGTCGGGTCTCGGTCCCGACGACCTGGTGCTGTGCCTGATCTCGGGCGGCGGCTCGGCCCTGCTGGCGGCCCCGGCGGAGGGGCTGACCGTGGCCGACAAGCAGGCGGTGGCCAAGGCCCTGCTGCGTTCGGGCGCCGACATCACCGAGATGAACTGCGTGCGCAAGCACCTCTCCGCGGTCAAGGGGGGGCGGCTGGCGCTGGCGGCCCACCCGGCCCGGGTGGTGGCGCTGGTGATCTCCGACGTGCCGGGCGACGACCTCTCGGTGATCGCCTCGGGACCGACGGTCAGCGACCCCACCAGCTTCGCCGACGCCCGCGCGGTGATCGCCAAGTACGGCATCGACCTGCCGCCCGCCGTGCGCGCCCATCTGGAGCGCGGCGCGGGCGAGACGCCCAAGCCCGGTGACGACCGGCTGGCCGGCGTCACCAACATCCTGGTCGCCACCCCCCAGGCCTCGCTGGAGGCCGCCGCCGCGGTGGCCCGCGCCGCCGGGGTGACGCCGCTGATCCTGGGCGACGCGATCGAGGGCGAGGCCCGCGAGGTCGCCCGCGTGCACGCCGCCATCGCCCGCCACGCCGCCCGGGTCGGCCAGCCGGCGGTGCCGCCCTGCGCCATCCTGTCCGGTGGCGAGACCACGGTGACGGTGCGCGGCAGCGGCCGCGGCGGCCGCAACGTGGAGTTCCTGCTGGGGCTGGCGGTGGCCCTGGACGGGGCGCCGGAGGTGTGGGCGGTGGCCGCCGACACCGACGGCATCGACGGCACCGAGGACAACGCCGGCGCCCTTCTCACCCCCGACACCCTGGTCCGCGCCGCCACCGCCGGCGTGAACGCCAAGGCACGGCTGGCCGACAACGACGGCTACAGCTTCTTCCGCGACGTCGGCGACCTGCTGGTCAGCGGGCCGACGCTGACCAACGTCAACGACTTCCGCGCCATGCTGGTGCTGCCGCCGGGCTGAGCGCGCCCGTTGACACGGCCCGCGGCGCCGTGCGGCAATGGGGACCTGGGCGGGCGTGACGGCAAGCGGGGGGACCCATGGCAGGCGGCGCAGCGAACGGGCGCGGCGATTGGGTGTCGCTGCGCCGTGATGCGGACACCGGGATCGAGACCATCCGCGCCCACTTCACCGGCCACGCCTATGACCCGCACGACCACGACGACGTGCTGGTCGGGGTGACCGAGCAGGGCGAGCAGCGTTTCCGCTGCCGCCGCCGCGAGAACGTCAGCACCCCCGGCCGCGCCATCCTGATGGAGCCGGGCGAGGTGCACGACGGCCACACCTCCGCCGCCGAGGGGTTCACCTACGCCATGCTCTACCTGCCGGTGCCGGTGCTGGCCGCCCGGCTGGACGGGGTGCGGGCGGCGGGTGGGCGGGCCCTGGCGCCCACCGCCGTTCCGGGATTCCGCGCCACCTTGTGCGATGCCCCGGCCCTGGTGGCGGCCATCCGCGCCGCCTTTCTGGCCCTGCACGGCGGCGAGGGCCGGCTGGCCCGCGACCTCGCGCTCGACCGGCTGGCCGCCCAGCTCGCCGGCCATGCCGCGGCGGCGGCGGGCGTGCGCCGGTCGGTCGAACCCGCGGTCCGGTCGGCCCGCGACCTGCTCCACGACCGCATGGCCGAGGACGTCGGGCTGGAGGCCCTGGCCGCCGCCGCCGGGGTCGACCGCTTCCGCCTGAACCGGGCCTTCCGCGCCGCGTTCGGTCAGTCGCCCCACGCCTATCTCGTGCGCCTGCGGCTCAAGGCGGCCCGGCGCCTGCTGGCGGCCGGGGTGGCGCCGGCCGCCGCCGCGGCCGAGGTCGGCTTTGCCGACCAGAGCCATCTCGGGCGCTGGTTCCGGCGCGCCTACGGCGTGACGCCCGCCGCCTACCGGCGGATCTGCGGCGCGGCGGCGGCATGACGCGCGAGCGCCTGTTCGACATCGACGGGGGCCTGCTGCTGACCCTCGACGCCCTGTTGAGGGAGCGCAACGTCACCCGCGCCGCGGCCCACCTCGGCATCACCCAGCCGGCCCTGTCGGCGCGGCTGTCAGCTACAGCTTTGCGCCGGAGTGGTGGGAACGCATCAGATGGCCGATGATAGCTATCGGCTGGCGCGAGTACCATCGATGGAATGCATCAATCGCTCGATTCGCACTTACATCTTAGAGAAATTTTCCTGCGGATTCTGCGCCACCTCGGAAGGCGCTCGCTGCAGCATGCTGCCTGCCCCGGTCCGACCGCAGGTCACCATGCCCTTCGGCCCAGAGCAATGCCCCTCAGCGCGTTCGGCGGCGTTGCTCATTGGGCAGATCCGGCCGTCGTGCAGGAGCAGGTGAAGCCCTCCCGGCGGGACGGCAAGAAGTCTGTCGCTTTGGTCACAGGTGTGTGCTTCGACATCCCCGCCGCGGCCGCCCGCATCCAGCCTTTCAAGTCATTAACCAGGGGCTTGGACAGCTGACGCGGCGCTCTGCGAAGGGGGTAAAAGCGTACCAAATCCGGAGGACGATGAAAGCCGTCTCGCAGGTTGAAAGGGCGCTTTGACTCTGCTAATATATTATGTCTTCCGTTGCGCCGAAAGTTCTCGTGGTGGTGGCAGATTAAAAGTTTCGCTGGCAGATCTCCATTTCTAGATCATGCAAGTACCTATAAAAAGGAACCTGGGCTCCGGCGCCATCCGTGCTCCGGTAATGAGGTAATTGTAGAGAAGGTGAGCAGTGATAAAAGACGATACGTTCTCCAAATTTGATCGCGCCCGCCATCTGGCGCCGCTGACAAGCGACTGGGGAAGCTGGAACACCGTATCGCTCTACCTCGAACGTTGCCAAGTTGACACGCCGGATGAACTCGTCGCAGCTACTTGGGCGCACGTTGAACATCTGCGAAAAAATCTTGGTAAGGTCGTCGATTTTGGGGCTGGCGACGGGCGTTTTGCCCGCTATGGCCGTTTTAAGAATTACGTTGGCTATGAGATTGATCGTGGTCGTTGCCATGATGCCATCCTGCCCGAGAACGCGTCACTTCTTAACCGGTGCGCTTTCGCCGACGAGATTAGTGACGCAGATCTCTGCATCGGCAACCCTCCATTTGTAAGAAACCAAGATCTTCCGGAAGGCTGGCGCCAGAAGGCCGCCGATGTTCTACGTCGCCGAACGGGCGTAGCCGTTTCAGGACTTGCCAACGCATGGCAGTACTTCTTCTTGCTATCTTTGGCAAGTCTCGACGAAGACGGACTATGTGCGTTGGTTATTCCTTACGAATGGGTTTCCCGCCCTTCAGTAGAAACACTTCGTAGGTATATCATTGAGCAAGGCTGGAATGTAAATGTCTACAGGTTAGTTGATACGACGTTTGATAGTGTGCTCACCACATCGTCGATCACCATTGTTGACAAGGCGCAACGTGAAGGCCATTGGCGATACTATGAGGAGGCGGCTGACGGCAACTATCTTCCCTTACGTTCGCCAAGCGGTTCGTCGCAGGGAGTTATGCGCTATATGAGGCGCTCCCAAGTCAATAGAGAGGCGCCCCGTGCAGTCCGTGGACTGAGTCCCGGAACTCAGAAGGTTCTTACCTTGACTGAAGGCGAACGGGTCCGCTTCGGGCTTCAGATAGAGCAAGACGTCGTAGCCTGCGTAACAACGCTCCGCCATTTGTCGGCGGGTGTAAAGGAGCTGGATGAGCACGCATTCCGTACCAGCTACCGAAACGCGGGCCAAAAGTGCTGGCTAATTCGGACAGACGCCGCCCCTAGCAGCGCGCTAAACGCCTATCTTGAGTCGGTTTCCGAAGAGGAGTACCAAACAAGCACCTGCCTTGAGCGGAGCGAATGGTGGCGTTTCAACATGCCTCCAATCCCGGCGCTGCTCATGGCCATGAGCTTCAAAGGGGAGTTTCCGAAGGCCGTTCGAAATAGCATCTCCGCGCGCGCGGTCGGCGGAGTTTGCGGAATTTACAATGTTAACGATGCACAAGAAGCATATCTAACCGGCGGTCTTGGTGGGATGGATATTCGCGACCGAATTGTCGCGCACTCCAACGGGCTCCGTAAGATAGAGATCAATCAATTGAATGCACTGCTCGCAGATGTTTTCTCAACCAGAATGGCAGGTGAATGATGGCAACCGTCGCCGGCGCCACCCGATCACCGATTATCGACGAAGGCACCCTGTCGTTCAGTATTGAGAGTCGCATCTTGCGCGAACTTGGTGAGCGCTTGGTTAAGCAGCCAGAAGTAGCGATAGTTGAGCTCGTTAAGAACGCCTACGATGCCGACGCAACAGAATGCACGATTTCTTATGATTTCCCTCAAGCAATAACCGTAAAAGATGATGGCCTCGGCATGAATCTGAGGCGCTTCACTAATGGATGGATGCGTATTGGAACAAGCTCAAAAGAGCCGATAAATTTAAGCGAAAAGTACCTCCGGCCAATAACCGGCGAGAAAGGCATCGGGCGCTTCGCTGTCCGCTTTCTGGGCCGAGCCCTCCGGCTTACTTCCGTTGCTGATGATCCAGAGCGTAAGCGCCGTACGAGGCTTATTGCCGAGTTCGATTGGCCGAAATTCGATCAACATGAGGACCTTGGTAAGGTAAACGTACCTTATCGGCTCGAAGCAGTAGATGATGAAACACCGACCGGCACAACTCTTGTCATTACACGGTTGCGCTCAGAAGTGGCCCGACTCGATATACAAAAAGTGCGGACCGGCTCGATAGGGATATTGACGCCCCTGCGCTCTCTTTTTAGGCAGATGACAGAAGGCGATGACGTTGATCAAGTAATAGATGATGCCAGAGATCCCGGTTTTCTCTTGAACATTGAGCGCGATGATGAAGCAGAGAGCGACGTAGCTGCCGCAGTACTTGATAGCTTCGTTCTTCGGGCTCGCTTGCGCCTTAAGGGCAATAGTTTAGAGTTGAGCGTGTTTCGGCGTGGTATGCAGCAGCCATATTTAAGGTTTGTTGATACGTTCCCAAATGAGTTAGGACGACTTTATGCTGATATTCGCTTTTTTCCCCGTCGCGCTGGCGCTTTCACCGGTATGCCAGTTGACGGGCGTCGAGCATACCCCTGGATAGTGCAGAATGCTGGCGTGGCGGTGTTCGACCGCAACTTTCGAGTACAACCTTACGGAACCGCGGCCGACGACTGGCTGCATCTCCAGGCGGATTCAGCACGCAATCGACGCGATGCGCGCTCTGCGATTGCACTGAAGCACTTTCCAATGGCCGCACACGTCCGCACATCCACCTCCGAAAACTGGATGCTAAGGTTGCCACAATCGGCACAGCTTATAGGCCTTGTGCAGGTTGAAGGACGCCGTCACAAAGAAATCGACCCAAATGCGGGGGAGGAGGGTCTTGTAGCTTCTGCTGATCGTGAGGGATTTGTTGAAAATGTTGCCTATAATCAGCTGCGCGATTTAGTTCGCGGCGCAGTTGAAGCAATTGCATATGCCGATAGAAAACTTCAGCAGGAGGAAGAGGAAGCGCAGCGCCAAACGCTTGTCGCATCTATAAAACGTGAAACGCAGTCGGCTATTAATGAAGTTCAGGCCAATCCGCGTATTGCCGCTCCAGACAAAGCTAGGATTGTTGCGGCCCTTGCTCAAACACAACATTTAGCTGATAGGCAAGAGGAGTCGGCTCGCGGGCGGGAACAGCAACTCGAGATTATGAGCTTGCTTGGTGTCGTTGCTGGATTTATGACACATGAATTTGGTATCGCTCTTCAAGAACTTGAAGAGACGCATAAGAATCTTATCATTCTTGCCAAAGAAGAGCCAAAATTTGCGCCTGCCGCCAAAAGCTTTGCCTCTCATATTAAGAATCTCAAGGAATTTGTTACGTATTCGTCCGGCTACATTCAAGGAGCAAAAACAAAGCCAACGAAACCTTATCCAGTTAAGCCTAGGCTGATGCAGGTGAAAAAATACTTTGGCTACTATGCATTGGAGCGCAATATAAACGTTGAAATTAGCGTCGAAGCTAACCTTATGGCGCCTCTAGTTCCCCCATCGCTATATAATGGCATCTCGCTCAACCTTTATACTAACGCATTGAAGGCGGTGACTGCGAAAACTGGAACAGAAAGGGGGGAAATTGCATTCCGGGCGTGGAATGATAATCGTTGGCATTATCTTGAAGTTTCCGATAGCGGAATTGGGATCCCATCGGCTCTACAACGGCGCGTCTTTGATCCTCTATTTACAACGACTGAGTCGCAGAATGATCCACTGGGCTCGGGCATGGGATTAGGTTTGGCGCTTGTCAAACGTGGGGCTGAAGCCTTCGGAGGCCGTGCCGAATTAGTAAACCCTCCCCCTGGCTTTGCGACATGCGTTCGCGTTCGCCTCCCACTCAATATCTAGGCCTCCGAACATGACTAATACATCCCAAATACCGTCAATACTTCTCATTGATGACACTCAGAAGGTCCTGGAAGGGCTTGCCGCAAAACTTTCAGAACTTTTGCCGGCCGATCAAGTTGATGTGCGTCGCTGGATTCCAACGGCAGACGACATTGACCCTCAATCTGCGTTTGACAGTAAAGTTGATGATAGCACGGTATTGGTAGTCACGGATTACGATCTAACCAGCCAAGGCGTAAAGGGCCTATTTGGCCTCACTATTGTTGGATGGTGTCAGAAGCGGTCGATACCGGTGGGCGATTTTTCGCGCGGGAATACAAAAGCCTTACCTAAAGAACCGGAATTGTTCGAGTTACGAGTTCCTCCTACTGATGATGAGGGGGCACTCTTTATTGCGTCGGCGTTCAGTGGTTTTCTTTCAATTAGGAATGTAATTTCTGATGACTTAGAGAGGTTCTCGGTGCGGCGCAGCTTAGCGGCTATCCTTTCGGATTTGCTGGGAAAAACTCACCTCGACAATCAATTCTCCCTCTACATGTCAAGACTTGGCTCCGCGAACGCAGCATTAGTTCAGCGTCTTCGTGATTTTGCTAGCCCAGCTAGCGCCCCGGATGCTGAAGATAAAATACAGGTATTAACTTATGTGCTAGGGCACGTCCTTCTTAACGCTATTCTTAAGTTTCCAGGACCGGTCTTGTCAGAGAAAGCTCTCTGTGCCTACATAGCAACGGACGGTTTGGAAGGCAATGCGCTCCAGAAGATATTTTCGTCGGCCGCTTATAGCGGACCATTCAAAGAAATGTGTAGATATTATTGGAGAGAAGATGTCGACTCTGTTCTCGACCGGCTGGGAGAGATAAATGAAGATACCAATTTTGAGGATTTTGGGGATTTGAATCGAGCAATTGTCGAGGCCGCATTGGGGCGGCCACTCGCCACACATGCGTGCGGGCGGAAAGGTTGCGAAGGAAGGAAGGGTGGATTTCTTTGCCCGTTTACCAGTCGCCCTGTCTGCCAGCGCGCCGACTGCTCAGTCTCGGCAAGCAGTTGGATTCCACAAGGCGCGCAGTTGAGCCGTGTTGAACGAGACTTCTACGACGAGTGGGCTCCACTACTCGGGCTTTAATTCCTTTCTTGACATCCTTGGCCGCACCATGAACCGCAATGCAAAATTTGTACAACAGCAGATGCACTTTGCTTGGGACGCAGTGCGTTCCGGACTTCAGAAGATGTATCCGTCATGCGATGTACGTCCATCGCAGGGCTATGATATCTTTGAGCTGGACGAGAGCGGAGGATGCAACGAGGTAAAATTTAAAATTGGGCCAATTGTCTTTGTTCTTCCGGAGCGGGCCACCAGACCCGAACCAAATCTTTATGTTGCGGTTGAGGGTTGGTTGTCATTTGAGGGCCCCGACGTTCGCCAACGGCCTTTACGAACGAAATCTTTCGGAACTAATATCGGCTATTTTCGATCTAAGAAACAAGTGGTGGAACATGTCTATGGAGCACACTATGATTTGGACGAGCACAGAATTGGGCATCCGGTGTTTCATGCTCAAATGTCACCTCAGATGGGCCTTTTAACTTCGATTAATGAACGATTTCGCAGAGACTGGACGGCTGAAGATAGGGTAACGCCGATATTGCCGAATGTCAGAACCCCAACGGCCCAAATGGATTTCTTCTCGTTAATCGCGCAGTTGTGTGCCGATCACCTAATCCACGATAAATCTGGCCCGGAAGTTCAAGAGGCGTTTACGCGTATGCGAGCAGATACAGATTTTTTTGTTGGGGCCGCACACCGTATGAATTATTTAAACTCTGCTGTCGCACCTAAATGTTATCGATCAACTCATTGGTACGCCGGCGCAATGTAATTGCAAGAATTTTCTGGATAGTCATAAAGAATCTATATCAAATGCCTCTGTCGTGGTCATTGTTTCGGCGCAACCAAGGACAGTCCTTTCATAAGACTCACGTCAATCATTTCCCGTCCCGTCTTCGTGGTCACCTCATCCTCGAGCATCACAAGTTTGAAAGCCGCCCCAGACAGATGTTGACGAAGGAGTAGCGCGGCCCGTAGTCGCCGAGCGTTGTCCACCCGGGCTGGCGTCGCGACGATGCCCGGCAGCACCGTGTCGCCGTCGCCGAACGGCGCCACCTTGCCGGCCTTGGCGTAGACGCCGACGGTCGCCGCCGCCTCGTCGAAGTACCGGCGGTCGTAGCCGCTGGTCTCGGCGTTCGCCGCGTCCAGGAAGAAGGCGAGGTCCGGAGCGCCGACATGGACGGTGGCGTTGGGGAACACCATGCGCCCGCCCGCCACCAGGCCGCCGCTGTGGTCGGTGTGGATGTGGCTGATGAGGATGTCGGTGATGGCCTCCGGCGTCGTCCCGGCGGCGGCCAGGCTGTCCGGCAGCTTGCCGCCATTGCCCGGGCCGAACAGGTCGCCGGCGCCGGTGTCGACGAGGATGCGGCGGTCGCCGTCCTCGATCAGGAAGGCGTTGATGGAGGCCTCCACGGGGTTGGCGAGGAAGGCGTGGTCGAGCAGCCGGTCGACCTCGGGCACGGTGGTGTCCAGCAGCAGGCTGTGCAGGTCCTGGGGGACGGTGCCGTCGGACAGCGCCGTGATCGTCAGCGCGCCGAGGGGAAAGCGGTAGGTGTCGGCGGTCTGGGTGTGGACGGCCTGGGTGTGGACGGCCTGGGCGTGGGCGCTCCCGGCCGGTGCCAGGCCGAGGCCCAGGCTGAGGCCCAGACCGAGGTGAAGGCCGGCCGCCAGCAGGGAGCGGCGAAGACGGGTGGGGGAAGCCATGGGCGTCCGGATCTCCGTTGGTGGGAAAGGTCGCGCCTTGCTACGGCGGAACAGGCCGGCGGCGGAAATCCGAAGCGTCGATGGGACCCATCGGCGGTTCTTATGGCGCCGCGCGCGGCCTCCCCGGCCGCCGCACAAACGTTCCAGACCACGGGCGCCCGTCCCTGCCATGGTTGCGGCCAAGGAGGGTCCGTCATCATGTTCGACACCAAGGTCGCCATCATCATCCGCCCTGACCTCGCCGGCTGGCAGAAGCTGAACGTCGCGGCGTTCCTCGCCACCGGCGTCGCCGCCGCCGCGCCCGAGGCGCTGGGCGAGCCCTATGTGGACGCCGGCGGCCGCACCTACGGGCGCCTGCTGGGCCAGCCGATGCTGATCTTCGCCGGCGATCGCGCGGCTCTGCAGGCGGCCCACCGCAAGGCCCTGGAGCGCGAGCTGGCGGTCGTGCCCTACGTCGCCGCCATGTTCGAGACCGGCCACGACGCCGCCAACCGCGCCGTCTTCGCCGCCGAGGACCCGGCCGACCCCGACCTCGTCGGCATCGCCGTGCGCGGGCCGAAGAAGGCGGTGGACAAGGTCACCAAGGGGCTCGCACTCCACCCCTGACGCGGCGCCGGGCGGCGATGTTGCTGCGGGTTCGCAGTTGACCGTTGGCGTTCGCAAGCGCAGGGTCGGCCACCCCTTCCCGCCGCCCGGACCGGTCCATGGACGCCACCTTCCGCCAGCAGCAGATCGTCTCCCTGGTGCGCGAGCGCCGGGTGCTGCAGGTGCAGTGGCTGGCCGAGCATTTCGGGGTGACGCCGCAGACCATCCGGCGCGACATCGACGATCTGTCCTCGCAGTCCCTGGTGCGGCGCTTCCGCGGCGGCATCACCGTGCCGTCGAGCGTGGAGAACGTGGCCTACGCCACCCGGCAGATGCTGATGGCCGACGAGAAGCGGCGCATCGCCGCGCTGGCGGCCGAACACGTGCCCGACGACGCCTCGCTGTTCATCAACATCGGCACCACCACCGAGGCGGTGGCCCACGCCCTGCTGGCCCACCGCGGCCTGCGGGTCATCACCAACAACCTGAACGTCGCCAACATCCTGCACACCAAGACCAGCTTCAGCCTGGACGTGGCCGGCGGCCCGGTGCGCCAGCGCGACGGCGGCATCGTCGGCGCGGCGACGGTGGCCTTCATCCGCCAGTTCAAGGTGGACATCGGCATCATCGGCATCAGCGGCATCGACGCCGAGGGCGACCTGCTCGACTACGACTACGACGAGGTGCGCGTCGCCCGGGCGATCATCGAGAACGCGCGGCGCGTCTTCCTGGTCAGCGACCACACCAAGTTCGGCCGCAGCGCCATGATCCGGCTCGGCCACATCGGCGAGATCGACGAGCTGTTCACCGACCGCCCGCCCCCCGCCGCCATGGCCGAGGTGGTGGCGGCCAGCGGCTGCCGGGTGCACGTGGCGCCGGGCTGACCCTCAGGCGGTCGCGCGCGCCGGCTCCCGGGGTGTGCGGTCCTCGCCCCAGCACGGATCGGGCCGCCACGCCGGGATCCACGCGGCCAGGTCGTTGGCCGGCAGCGGGCGCGAGATGCCGTAGCCCTGGGCCAGGTCGCAGCCGAGGTCGAGGAGGTGGCGGCCGTGCGCGGCGGATTCCACCCCCTCGGCCAGCACCGTGCGGTTCAGGGCCTTGGCGAGGGCGATGACGCTCTCGACGATGGCCAGATCGTCCGGGTCGTCGGGAAGGTTGCGCACGAAGGACTGGTCGATCTTCAGGGTCTGGACCGGCAGGTGGCGCAGGTGGGTGAGCGAGGAGTAGCCGGTGCCGAAGTCGTCGAGCGCCAGCGACACGCCGAGGCCGCGGCAGGCGTGGAGGATGGTGCGGGCGCGGCCGATGTCCTCCAGCGCGGCGGTCTCCAGCACCTCCAGCTGCAGGTGCTCCGGGGCGACCGCGGGCTGCGCCGCCAGCAGCGCCTCCAGGCGCCCGGTGAACCCGTGGCTCAGCAGGTGGCGGGGCGCGATGTTGACGCTGACGCAGAGTCCCATGCCGGCGCCCTGCCACGCGGCCATCTGGGCCAGCGCCGCCGCGACCACCCATTCGCCCATCGCCACCTCCAGCTCGGCCTCCTCCACCAGGGGCAGGAACTCGGCCGGCATCAGCAGCCCGCGTTCGGGATGGTTCCAGCGGATCAGCGCCTCGGCGCCGATGACCGCGCCGCGCCGCATGTCGACCTTGGGCTGGTAGAACAGGGTGAACTGGCCGGCGTCGATGGCGCCGCGCAGGGCGGCCACCAGGTCGCGCAGGCCGCGCGCCCGTGTGTCCCTGGCGGAATCGTAGAAGTGGCAGCGGTTGCGGCCGCCTTCCTTGGCCTCGTACATCGCCTGGTCGGCGTGGCGCACCAGGGTGTCGGGGTCGCCGTCGGTGTCGGGGAACAGGCTGACGCCGACGCTGGCGGTGACCGAGACGGCGCCCTCGGCCCCCGGCAGGCGGACCGGCGCCGCGACCGCCAGAAGGATGCGGGCCAGCAGCGCGGCGCACCCGGCGGCGTCGCCGGGATCGGGCAGCACCACCACGAACTCGTCACCGCCCAGGCGCGCCACGGTGTCGCCGTCGCGCAATGCGCCGGCGATCCGTCCGGCGACCTCGATCAACAGGGAATCGCCGGCGGCGCTGCCGTGGGCGTCGTTCACCGCCTTGAACCCGTCGAGGTCGAGGCAGGCGATGGCGACGGTGCCACCGTCGCGCCGCGCCCGCGACACCGCCTGGGCCATCCGGTCCGCCAGCAGCGCGCGGTTGGGCAGGCCGGTCAGCGCGTCGTGCTGGGCGAGGTGGCGCAACGCCGCCTCCTGGCGCTTCAGGGTGGAGACGTCGGAGAACACCGCCACGAAGCGCTCGGGCGCGCCATCGGCGCCGCGCACCGCGGAGATGCTCAGCCACTCCGGGTAGACCTCGCCGCTCTTGCGCCGGTTCCAGACCTCGCCGCTCCAGTGCCCCTTCGCGAGCAGCGCGGCCCACAGGTCGCGGTAGAACGCCCGGTCGTGCCGGCCGGACCCGAGCAGGCGGGGCGTCTGCCCGACGGCCTCGCCGGCGGCGTACCCGGTGATCCGGCAGAAGGCAGGGTTGACGCGCTCGATGGCCCCCGTCGCGTCGGTGATCATGATGCCTTCGCGCGCGCTTTCGAACACGCTGTCGGCCATGCGCGCCTTGTGCTCGGCGGCGAGCCGCTCGCTGATGTCGCGGGCGACCAGGATGCCGCAGGTCCGCCCGCCGATGGTGGCGAGGTCGAGGGAGGCCAGCGCGGCGAACGCCCCGCCGTGTTTGCGCCGGATGCGGATCTCGCCGTCCGCGGCCCCGGCGAGGGCGGCGGGGCCGTCGGGAAGCACCGTGGTGACCGGCCGCCCCAGCACCTCGGCGCGGGTGAAGCCGGTGCTCCGTTCGAACGCGGTGTTGACGTCGACCACGGCGCGGTCCGCCCAGTCGATGAGGACGACCAGCTCCGGCGAGGCGCCGAAGATGGTGGAGAACTTCGCCTCGGACTCGCGCATCCGCCCGTGGGCGACCCCCAGCCGGACGATGGCCCATCCCAGCCCGGCGACCAGCAGCAAGGTCATTCCGCCCAGCGCCGCGGTGGCGCGCCGTGCCCACGCCTGCCGGACGGCGTAGCCGGCGAGATAGCGGGCGCGCAGGCGCTCCAGGGCGGCATGGGCGTCGATGGCGAAGTAGGCGTCGATGGCCCGGGCCAGGACGCGCTTCTGGTCGGCCAGCGCGCTCAGGTGGAGGGCGATGTGGCCGAGTTCGCCACCGCCGGCGCGGGGGCCGGCGCGGGGGCCGGCGTCGTGCGCGGGCGCGCCGACCAGGGTCCCGATCAGGTCCTGCTGGAGGCGCGCCACCGCCGCCGGGGGCTCGCGCTCGGCGGAGCGGGCGATCTGGAAGGGCAGATAGTTCACCTCGTTGCGAACGAAGGCGGCGGTCGCCTTGACGCGCTCCGCCGCCGCCAGCTTGGCCTCGACGCGGCGGCGATAGGGGTCGGCGAGCGCCGGCGGGAAGGTGTCGGGGGCACCGTCCAGGGTGGCGAGCAGGGCGCCGATGCCCTGGGCGTGGTGGACCAGCGTGTCGTAGTGGGGGAGGATGCCGGCGACCACCTGCAGCAGGTCCCGGTCGAGGCTGGTTTCGCGGTGGGCAAGGTGGTCGAAGGTGGCGAGGACCGCGGCGTGGCGCTCGGCGTCGGCGCGGCGATCGACGACGAAGACGAACAGCCCGGCGGCGACGCTCACCGCCAGCGCGAAGGTCAGCCCCATCCACAGGGCGTGCCGGGTCATCGCGCGTTCTCCGCCCGGGGCGCGGGCAGGGGGCCGGGCTGCAGGGGACCGGGAAGCGTGGCCAGGAACTGGGCGATCAGCGTCACGTCGGCATCGGCGATGTCGCGGCCCAGCTGGTGGCGCGCCATCAGGCGTATCGCCTCGGTCAGGGTGGCCACGCTGCCGTCGTGGAAGTAGGGGGCGGTGTGCACCGCCAGCCGCAGGCTCGGCACCTTGAAGACGTGGCGGTCGTCGTCGTCGCCGGTGACGGCGTACCGGCCGAGGTGGACGGGAAGGGTGGCGTCGCGCTCCGCCAGGGGATCGCCGAAGAAGCCGAAGCGCTGGAACATGTTGCCGCCCACCGCCGCACCCTGGTGGCAGGAGGCGCAGCCGTACGATTTGAAGAGGGCGTAGCCGTGCCGCTCGTCGGCGGTCAGCGCCCCCCGGTCGCCGCTCAACCAGGCGTCGAAGCGGGACCCCGTGGTGACCAGCGAGCGCTGGAACGTCGCCAGGGCGTCCCGCACCGCGGCCTCGCTGGGGGCGCCGCCGTAGACCGCCAGGAACGCCGCGCGGTGGGGCGACTCCCGCAGGCGCGCCAGCACCCCCGGCCAGTCGCTTCCCATCTCCAGCGGGTTCACGATGGGGCCGCCCGCCTGCTCCTCCAGGGTGCGGGCGCGGCCGTCCCAGAACTGGGCGACGTTGAGCGCGGTGTTGTAGACCGTCGGCGTGTTGAAGGCGCCGCGGGCGCCGCCGATGCCGACCGCCGTGCTCTCCTGGTCGGCGCCGCCGCGCGCCAGGTCGTGGCACGACGCGCAGCTCACCGTGCCGTCGGCCGACAGGATGGGGTCCGCGAACAGCCGGGAGCCCAGGAGGACCTTGCCGGGGTCCAGGCCGGTCGGCCGGGCCAGCGCCAGGATCGGCTCGCGGGCCTGGCCGAACGCCAGGGAGAGCGGGGTGCTTGGCGCCGTGATCTCGGCCGCCGCCGCGATCGCCGGCGCCGCCAGCACGACGGTGATTCCGGCGACCAGGAGAGCCACCAGGGGGGTCAGCAGCCGGGTCGCGGCCCGGGCGGCCGCGCGCGCCGCCGGACACCATGGACCGTGGCCGGGTGACGGGCACTGTCGTGTCATGTCCGTGCACGTTTCTTTCGCGTCGGGGGCAACAATCTGTCCGGCCAGCACACCGTAGCAGATCGGCCATACCCATACAAAGGATGTGGCGATCGCGCTTCCATTCGCCGCAGCGCCGCGAACCGGCGCGCACGCCGCGGCGGGCGACGGCTTTCGCTCCGGCGCGGATAAAACCCCTTTACGAACATTCGCGCCCGGAATAAGGTGGCCTAACGAACTCAAACGCGCATGAACGAAAATGACGACGAACGCGGACACGGTGCCCCCGGGGACGACGGCGCAACGGCCGGCCGACCTCCTTGTGATCGGTGGCGGGGTGAACGGGGCGGGCATCGCCCGCGACGCCGTCGGCCGCGGCTTCTCGACCGTCCTGTGTGAGCAGAGCGATCTCGGCAGTGCCACGTCCTCGGCCAGCACCAAGCTGATCCACGGCGGGCTGCGCTATCTCGAGCACTACGAGTTCCGGCTGGTGCGCGAGGCGCTGGTGGAGCGGGAGGTGCTGCTGGCGCTGGCGCCGCACATCGTCTGGCCCATGCGCTTCGTGCTGCCCCATGACACCACCATGCGCCCGGCGTGGCTGCTGCGCCTCGGGCTGTTCCTCTACGACCATCTCGGCGGGCGCAAGCGGCTGCCGGGCTCGCACGGCCTCGACCTGCGCCGCGACCCCGCCGGGGCGCCCCTGGCGGAGCGCCTGCGCACCGCCTTCGAGTACTCGGACTGCTGGGTCGAGGACAGCCGCCTGGTGGTGTTGAACGCCATGGACGCGGCCGAACGCGGCGCCGAGATCCTCACCCGCACGCGCTGCGTCGCGGCGCGGCGCGAGGGCGGTCTGTGGCGCGCCGACCTGGAGGACCGCGCCGGCGGCGCCCCCCGCACGGTGTGGGCGCGCGCCCTGGTCAACGCCGCCGGCCCCTGGGTGGCCGAGGTGCTGAACACCCGTCTCGGCACCGTGGCCCGCGCCACCGTCCGCCTGGTCAAGGGCAGCCACATCGTCGTGCCGCGGCTGTTCGAGGGCGACCACGCCTACATCTTCCAGAACGACGACCGCCGCATCGTCTTCGCCATCCCCTACGAGCGGGATTTCACGCTGATCGGCACCACCGACGTGGACCACCGCGGCGACCCCGGGCGGGCCGCCATCGACGCGGCGGAGATCGACTATCTGTGCCGCGCGGTGTCCAGGTGCTTCACCCGGCCGGTGACGCCGGACCAGGTGGTCTGGAGCTATTCGGGCGTGCGGCCGCTCTACGACGACGCCACCGGCGACGCGTCGGCGGTGACCCGCGACTACGTGCTCGACCTCGACCAGGCCCCCGGGGCGGCGCCGCTCCTGTCGATCTTCGGCGGCAAGATCACCACCTTCCGCCGCCTCTCCGAAGAGGCGGTGGAGACGCTGCAGAAGGCCCTGGGCCGGTCGGCCCCGCGCTGGACGGCGGCGGCCCCGCTGCCCGGCGGCGACATGGCGGACGCCGACTTCGACCGCTTCCTGGAGCGGCTGTGCACGCGCCATCCCTGGCTGCCGGAGGCGCTGGCGCGCCGCTACGCCCGGGCCTACGGCACCCGCGTCGACCGCCTGCTCGACGGGGCGGCCGGGCTCGACGACCTCGGCGCGCGGGTGGCCGGCGACGTCCACGAGGCGGAGCTGCGCTACGCCGTGGCGGCGGAGTATGTGCGCACCGGCGACGATTTCCTGTGGCGCCGCACCAAGCTGGGCCTGCACCTCGACGCCGACGGGCGGGCCGCCGTCGCCGCCTGGATCGACGGGCGCTGCGCCGCCGAGGCGCCGCCGCTGGCGCGGAGCGCGACCGCCGGGCGGGGCTGATCGGGCCACCACCGCGTCACCATCGGTTCGCCGGGCGGCGCGGCCTCGAGGCCGCACGGACGGCGCGCCGCCGGGGGGCCGGGTCCCGGCGGGCGGCCTTCCCGCGGCCGGGGGGATCGCCGCCGCGACGGCGCGTGCGCCGTTGACTTCCGCGACGCCGTGCTGATTCTCGACTGACGACCACCCGGTGGCCGCGGCCACCGCGCGTTCTCGAAAGGGGTTCCATGACCGCCTCGGCCCGCCACCTCCTGGCCATCGACCAGGGCACCACCTCCACCCGCGCCATCGTCTTCGCGGTCGACGGGACGCCCCGCGCCATGGCGCGCCGCGAGTTCCCCCAGCACTATCCCGACGACGGCTGGGTCGAGCACGACGGCGAGGACATCTGGCGCGACACCGTCGCGGTGGTGCGCGAGGCGCTCGGCCAGGCCGGGCTGGCCGCCGGCGCGGTGGCGGCCCTGGGCATCACCAACCAGCGCGAGACGGCGATCCTGTGGGACCGCGCGACCGGCGAGCCGGTGCACCGCGCCATCGTCTGGCAGGACCGCCGCACCGCGGCCCTGTGCCGGGCGCTGCAGCGCGACGGCAGCGAGGCGGAGATCCGTCGCCGCACCGGGCTGGTGGTCGACGCCTATTTCTCCGCCTCCAAGCTGGCGTGGCTGCTCGACAACGTGCCCGGCGTGCGGGCCCGGGCGGAGCGCGGCGAGCTCGCCTTCGGCACCATCGACAGCTTTCTGTTGTTCCGCCTGACCGGCGGCGCGGTGCACGCGACCGACGCCACCAACGCCTCGCGCACCATGCTGTTCAACATCCACACCCAGGAGTGGGACGAGGAGCTGCTGCGCCTCTTCGCCGTACCGCGCGCCGTGCTGCCGGAGGTGCGCGACAGCAGCGCCGATTTCGGCGTCACCGACCCGGCCCTGTTCGGCGCGCCCATCCCGATCCGCGGCGTGGCCGGCGACCAGCAGGCCGCCATGGTCGGCCAGGCCTGTTTCACCCCGGGCATGGTCAAGTCGACCTACGGCACCGGCTGCTTCGCCCTGCTCAACACCGGTCCGCGGCCGGTGGACTCGACGCACCGCATGATCGCCACCGTCGCCTACCGCCTGGACGGCCGGCCGACCTACGCGCTGGAGGGGTCGATCTTCGTCGCGGGGGCGGCCATCAAGTGGCTGCGCGACCGCATGGGGCTGATCGACAGCGCCGCCCACACGGCGGAGCTGGCGGTGACCGTTCCCGACAGCCACGGAGTCTACCTCGTGCCCGCCTTCGTCGGCCTGGGCGCCCCCCACTGGGACCCCGACGCCCGCGCCTCGATCCAGGGGCTGACCCTGGACGCCGGCCCGGAGCACATCGCCCGCGCCGCGCTGGAAGCCGTGGCGTTCCAGACCCGCGACCTGCGCGACGCCATGGCCGCCGACAGCGCGGCCGCGCCCCAGACCCTGCGGGTCGACGGCGGCATGGTGGTGAACGACTGGCTGTGCCAGTTCCTGGCGGACACCCTGGACGCCCCGGTCGAGCGCCCCGCGGTCACCGAGACCACCGCGCTGGGGGCGGCGCTGCTGGCCGGGCTGCAGACCGGCCTCTACGACGGGCTGGACGGCGCGCGCGGCCTCGCCGCCACCTGGACCTGCGAGCGCCGCTTCGAGCCGGGCCTCGACCCGGCCCGCCGCACCGCCCTCTACGCCGGCTGGCGGCTGGCCGTGGAACGGGTGCGCTGGGCGGGCCCGGCGGCGTAGCCGCGACCGCCGCCGCTCAGCGGCAGCGGTCGTAGAACGCGGCGTAGCCGCCGAGCGCCACCGCCAGGCCGACCAGGGTGGCGAACGCCCCGAGCCCGACGGCATAGGACAGGAAGGTCGCCACCGCGCCGCCCAGGAAGGTGAGGCGGGCCAGGGTGTCGCAGCTCAGCTTCGGCCGGTGCGGCGGCGGGGAGCGGCGGAGGTGGTGGATTTCGGCCATGGGCGCGGGCTCGGGTGCGGGTGGCGTGGGCGCCAACTATGGGCGGCGGCCGCCGCCGCGGCAAGGGGATGCCGCGCCGGCAGCGCCGGTGGTCCCGGCTCAGCCCGGCCGCGGCCGCGCACCGTCGAGGAACCAGGCGGCGGCGTTGCGGTAGCAGACATCGGCCACCAGCTCGGCGGCGAGGTCGTGGTCGGGCGGGATCAGGCCGCGCTCCATCCAGTCGCCGACCATGGCGCAGAGCAGGCGGCGGAAGTACTCGTGCCGCGGGAACGAGAGGAAGGACCGGCTGTCGGTCAGCATGCCCACGAAGCGGGCGATCAGCCCCATCTGGGCGAGCTGGGTCATCTGGCGCTGCATGCCGTCGAGCTGGTCGTTGAACCACCAGCCCGACCCGGCCTGGATCTTGCCCGGGACCGAGCCGTCCTGGAAGTTGCCGGCGGTGGTGACGATCACCTCGTTCTTCGACGGGTCGATCGAATAGAGGATGGTGCGCGGCAGCGCGTCGGTGCGGTCGAGGCGGTCGAGCAGGGCGTTGAGCGGGCCGGCGATGGGCCGGTCGTTCATGGAATCGCCGCCGCAGTCCGCACCGACCCGCCGGAACAGCGCGGTGCGGTTGTTGCGGATCGGCCCGATGTGGAGCTGCATCACCAGGTTGCGCCGGGCGTAGGCGCGGCCCAGCGCCACCAGCACGGCGGTCTGGAAATCGCCGATCTCCGCCTCGTCCAGGGGGGTGCCGGCGCGGCCCTTGGCGAGGATGGCGGTCAGCTCGCGGTCGGTGCGCTCCGCGCCGTGGCGCAGCACCTCGATGCCGTGGTCGGTGGCGACGCAGCCCGCCGCCACGAAATGGTCGAGCCGGCGCTCCAGCGCCGCCACCAGGTCCTCGAACCGGGCGATGGGAAGGCCCGACGCCTCCTCCAGCCGCTCCAGATAGGCCGGGAAATCGTCCCGCTCGATCTTGAACGCCCGGTCCGGGCGGAAGCTCGGCACCACCGTGAAGCCGAGATCCGCCTCGCCGCGCAGGGCCATGTGGTGGCGCAGGTCGTCGCACGGGTCGTCGGTGGTGCCCACCAGCGCCACCTTCATGCGGCGCAGCAGGCCGCGCGCCCCGAATTCGGGCTCGGCCAGCCGGGCGTTGGCGGTCTCCCACACCCGGTCGGCGGTGCGCGGCGACAGCACCGTGCCCTCCAGGCCGAAATAGCGGTGGAGCTCCAGGTGGCTCCAGTGGTGCAGCGGGTTGCCCAGGCACTGGGGCAGGGTGGCGGCGAAGGCGTCGAACTTCTCACGGAAATCGGCGTCGCCGGTCACCCGCCGCTCGTCGATGCCGGCCCAGCGCATGGCCCGCCACTTGTAGTGGTCGGCCTCCAGCCACAGCCGGCCCAGCGTGTCCCAGTGGGTGTCCGCGGCGATCTGCTCGGGCGGCAGGTGGTTGTGGTAGTCGACGATCGGCAGCTCCGCCGCGACCTCGTGGAAGAGCCGGCGGGCCGCCTCGGTGTCGAGCAGGAAGTCGGGGCCGAGAAAGGGCTTCATGGGGCGTCCTCGTGGTCGGAGGGTGCGGGCTGGCGGGCGAGGGCGGCCACCGCGGCGCGGGCGCCGTCGCGGCGCAGGCCGCGGTAGGCGTCCTCCACGCCGCGGCGGAACGCAGGGTCGGCCGCCAGGTCGGCGGGGAAGACGGCGTCCAGGGCGAGCATCGCGGCGACGTGGTCGGCGCCGTCGGCGGTGGCGGCGACGATGGCCGTGATCTGCTCCGCCAGGGGGTCGGAGAGGGGCAGCGGCCGGCCGGCGTCGTCGACGCCGCGGCAATAGGCCATCCAGCCGGCGACGCCCAGCGCCAGGCGGCGCCAGCCGGTGCCGCGCTCCAGATGGTGGCGGATCGGGTTCAGCATCCGCTGCGGCAGCTTCTGGCTGCCGTCGGTGGCGATCTGGGTGGTGCGGTGCTTGAGGCGGCTGTTGGCGAAGCGGGCGATCAGCGAGCGGGCGTAGGCGTCGAGGTCGATGCCGTCGGGCATCGCCAGGGTCGGCGCCTGCTCGTCGCGCATCAGGGCCAGGGCGGCGTCCCGGAACACCGCGTCGCCCATGCAGGCGGCGACGGTGCCGTGCCCGGCCAGCGCGCCGAGATAGGCGAGGAAGGAGTGCGAGCCGTTGAGCATGCGCAGCTTCATCTCCTCGAACGGGCGGACGTCGGCGACGAAGCGGGCGCCGGCCCGGTCGAGGGCGGGCCGGCCGGCGGCGAAGCGGTCCTCGATCACCCATTGCCGGAACGGCTCGCGCACGATCCCGGTCACCGGGTCGCCGCCGGCCTCCGCCAGCAGGGCGCGGCCGTCGTCGTCGAGCGCCGGGACGATGCAGTCGACCATGGTGCCGGGAAAGGTCACGTGGTCGGCGATCCAGGCCGCCAGGGTGGCGTCGACCGCCGCCGCGAAGCCCAGGACGACGCGCCGGCAGACGGCGCCGTTGTCCGGCAGGTTGTCGCAGGACAGCACGGTCAGCCCGCCGAGGCCCCGGGCGCGGCGGCGGCGCAGCCCCTCCACCAGCACGCCGACGGCGGTCTGCGGTGCGGCCGGCGCCGAGAGGTCGTGGCGGATGCCGGCGTGCTCGCGGTCCAGCGTGCCGGCGCGGGAGCAATAGCCCTTCTCGGTGATGGTCAGCGAGACGATGGCGAGCGCCTCCGACTCGAAATGGCCGAGCAGGGCGTCGGCGCCGTCCCGCCGCGGATGGCAGGTGGCGACCACGCAGCCGATGCGCCGCGCCGTGCCGCCGCCGTCGTCGACCGCGACCACGGTGAACAGGTGGTCGGCCCGGTCGAGCGCCGAGAGCTCCTCGGCGCCCGATTGCAGGCGGGTGGCGACCACGCCCCAGTCGCCGCCGGCCTGGTCCAGCGCGTCGTCGAGGTGGCCGCACACGAAGGCCCGGGCGAAGGCGCCGAAGCCGATGTGCAGGATGCGCGGGCGCAGCGCCGCGCGGTCGTAGCGGGGGGCCGGCGCGGCGACGGAGGGTGGCATGGTCGGGTCCTCGTTCGGATGGCCGGTGGATCAGGCGACGGCGATGCGGTCGCCGGCGGCGGCGGGCGCGCCGTTGACGGTCAGCGGGCGGGTCTCGCCCGCCGGCAGCCACACGGTGGCCCCGTCATGGGCCGGGCGGTAGGGGCCGGACGCCGTCCAGCTCAGCCGCAGCGCCGCCGCGTCGCCCTCCAGGACGAAGCGGGTGAGGCGGTGGTCGCCGGCCAGCGCCCGGGCCGACACCCCGTCGTCGGCGTACTCCAGGGCGTCGCCGCGGACGCTGCCGGGGGCGGGGAACAGCGCCCAGGTCCGCCGCACGTCCCGCGCCGCGTCGGCGCGCTCCAGGCCGTCGGCCAGGGGCAGCACGGTGCCGCCGCGCACGAACAGGGGCATGCTCGACAGGTCCACCGGCAGGACCAGCTCGGTGCCGCCGGGGTGCCAGGTGCCGGCGTGGAAGTCCCACCAGCCCGTGGCGTTGCGGGGCAGCCGCACACGCCGCTCGCGGGCCCCGGGCTCGACCACGCTGGCGACCAGCAGGTCACGGCCGATCAGGAAGTCGTCGGTGTCCTCCAGGCAGGCCGGGTCGTCCGCGTGGTCCAGGAAGGTCGGGCGCAGCATCGGCTCGTCCTCGGTGACGCAGCGGAACAGCGTCGTGTAAAGGTAGGGCAGCAGGCGGTAGCGCAGGCGGATGGCGTCGCGGATCAGCGGCGTCACCTCCGGGAACATCCAGGGCTCGTTGACCGTGCGGTCGTCGTTCCAGGAATGGATGGTGAAGCGGGGGTGGAACACCCCGTTCTGCACCCAGCGCACGAACAGCTCCGGACCCGGCCGCGGGCCGGAGAAGCCGCCGACGTCGTGGCCGACGTTGAACAGGCCGGACAGCGACATGCCCAGCCCCATGCGGATGTTGTAGCGCAGGGTCTCCCAGCTCGTCCGGTTGTCGCCCGACCAGGTCTGGGCGTAGCGCTGCAGCCCCGGCGCGCCGGAGCGCGAGATCAGGTAGGGACGGGTGTCCGGGGCGAAGGCGGTCTGGGCGTCGTGGGAGGCGCGGGTCATCAGCACCGGCATCAGCGGGCGGATCAGCCCGATGTCGACCGGCTCACCGAAGCCGGCGCAGCGGGCCGTCGAATCCCACACCTCGAACTCGTTGTTGTCGTTCCAGGTGGAGCCGATGCCCAGGCTCAGCAGCTTCTCCGTGACGTTGGCCCGCCACCACGCGACGGTGTCCGGATTGGTGAAGTCGAGGTGCGAGCCCTCGTCGTCCCAGAAGGCCGAACGCTCCGGCGCGCCGGTGTCGCGGTCCTGCACGAACAGCCCGGCCTCCGCCACCCGGGCGTATTCGGGATGGTCCTGGAGCAGGCACGGCTTGATGTTGGCGGCGAGGTGGATGCCGGCGTCGGCGAACACCCGGGCCATGCCGGCGGGATCGGGCACCTTGTCGTGGTTCCAGTTGAAGACGTAGCGCTTGTCGCCGATCGAGGTGTAGCCCGACGAGAGCTGGAAGCTGTCGCAGGGGATGGCGTGCTCGGCCACCAGGTCGACGAAGCCCTCCAGCCGCTCCTGGGCGTTGGCGGCGTCGGTGTAGTGCATGGTGGAGCCGGAGTAGCCGAGGCTCCACAGCGGCGGGAAGGCGGTGCCGCCGGTCAGGCGCACATGGCCCTTCACGGCCTCCAGGACGGTTGGCGCCCAGCGCACGTAGAGGTCGAGGTCGCCGTCCTCCGCGCGGTAGGCGCGGAACGGCTTGTGGTAGTTGTCGATCTCGTTGCCCAGGTCGAACCAGCAGCCGGCGAGGTTGTCGAAGAACAGGCCATAGGCGCCCGCCGCCTCGGTGCGGGTGACGGTGAAGGGGATGTGCTTGTAGAGCGGGTCGGTCGACCGGGCGTCGTAGCCCATGGCGTCGAGGTTGCGCATCTCGTAGCGGCGGCCGGTGCGCTCCAGGGGGCCGGCCTTCTCGCCCAGGCCGTAGACCCGGTCGCCCGGCCGGCGCAGCAGGAAATGGGCGTGGGCGTGGTCGCGCGCGCCCAGCATGTAGGCGCCGGTGCGGCGGTCCTCGGCGAACGACGCCCAGGTGCCGTCGGCCAGCCGGGCCTCCCACGACAGGGCCAGCGGGGTGGAGACGGTCAGCCGCAGGGACGCGGTGGTGATCACCAGCCCGCCGTCGTCCTGCCGCGCCGTGAAGGGCGGGCAGGGAAAGCCGGAGAGGTCGAGGCGCTGGCGCCCCTCCCAGGGGACGTCGCCGGCCGCCGCGCCGCCGGGTGCGGTCGCGGGGGCGACGGTCCAGGTGCGGTCCAGGCGCAGCGCGCCGTCCTTCTGCAGGAGCACCCGGACCAGGGTGTCCTCCAGCACCAGGATGGACAGCCGGTGGCGCCCCTCGACCAGCAGGTCGACGCCGGTGTCGGTGGTGCGCTCCAGCCGCCAGCTCCGCAGGGTCTTCATGGTGTCCTCAATAGTTCAGCAGGAGGCGGGGCAGGGCGAGGCTGAGCGACGGCGTGTAGGTGATGATCAGCAGCAGCACCACCAGCACCGCGTAGAACGGCAGCATGGGTTTCAGCACCCGGCCGATCGAGACCTTGCCGACGGAGCAGCCGACGAACAGGGCGGAGCCGACCGGCGGCGTGCAGATGCCGATGCACAGGTTCATGGTGATCATCACCCCGAAATGCACGGGGTCCATGCCCAGGTCCTGGGCCACCGGCAGGAAGATCGGCGTGAAGATCAGCAGCGCCGGCGTCATGTCCATGAAGGTGCCGACCACCAGGAGGATGCAGTTGATGGTCAGCAGCAGGACGATGGGGTTGTCCGACAGGGCGAGCAGGGCATCGGAGATGGTGTAGGGGATGTCGGCGAAGGCCATGGCCTTGGACATGGCGATGGAGCAGCCGATCATCAGCAGCACGATGGAGGTCGTCACCGCCGATTCCAGGACGATGCCCGGCAGGTCGCGGATGCCGATCTCGCGGTACCAGACCAGCGCCAGGAACAGGGTGTACATCACCGCGGCGGCCGACGCCTCGGTGGCGGTGAAGACGCCGCCGACGATGCCGCCCATGACGATGACGATGAGCCCCAGCGGCAGCATGGCGTCCAGCGTGCGGAACCAGACCTCCCGCCAGCTCGGCCGCGGGGCGACGGGGTAGCCGCGCTTCTTGGCCATGATGCCGGCCACCACCATCAGGCCCAGGCCCATGAGGATGCCGGGGACGTAGCCTGCCACGAACAGGGCGGCGATCGACGTCCCGCCGCTGATCAGGGAGTAGACGATGAAGGTGGTGCTGGGCGGGATCAGCAGCCCGGTGGGGCACGACGCGATGTTGACCGCGGCCGAAAAGGCGGGGTCGTAGCCCTCGCGCTTCTGCAGCGGCGCCATGACGCCGCCCACCGCGGCGGCGGCGGCCACCGCCGACCCGGAGATGGCGCCGAACATCATGTTGGCCAGCACGTTGCAATGGGCCAGAGAGCCGGGCAGCCGGCCGCCCAGAACCTTGGCGAAGTTGATCAGCCGCAGGGCGATGCCGCCGCGGTTCATGATGTTGCCGGCCAGGATGAAGAACGGGATGGCCAGCAGGGTGAAGCTGTCCAGCCCCGAGGCCATCTGCTGGGCCGTGATGTAGACGGACTGGTCGAAGGACATGAACGCCAGGAACGTCACCACGGCGGCCACGCCGATGGCGAAGGCGATCGGCACGCCCAGCAGCATGAGGGCGCCGAAGGTTCCGAACAGCGTCAGGGTGCTTTGCAGTTCCATCACCGGGTGCTCCCCTGGCTGGTGGCGCGCCGGGCCGCAGCGGTCCCGGCGGTCTCGGCGGTCTCGGTGTCGGTTCCGGCGTCGGCGTCCGCTTCGGGGCGGGGCGGGCCCGCCGGGGCCGCCGCTCCGGTCTCGTCCGCGGGCTTGTCGTCCCCGTGCAGGTGCGCCGCCCAGGCGGGGTCCGCCAGAAAGACCACGGCGTAGAACAGGATCAGCACGCCGGCGGCGGGAATGGCGCCGTAGACGTAGCCCATGGGCAGGCGCAGCACCGGGGTCATCTGGCCGCTGGCCAGCGTCTTCAGGGTGAGCTGGCCGCCGCCGTAGACCATCACGATCAGGGCGAAGGCGGCGATGACCAGGGTGATGACGGCGCGCAGCACCCGGCGGCGCGGCGGCGACAGGCCCGGCGACACGATGTCGATCGCCAGGTGGCGCGCCTGGCCGTAGGTGTAAGCCGCGCCGAACAGCGCCGCCCACATGAAGAGGAAGCGGGCGATCTCGTCGGTGACCGTCGTCGGCGCGCTCATCACATAGCGGGAGAACACCTGCCAGAACACGCAGATGACCAGCACGGCGAAGATGGTGACGATCAGGCCGCCGAGCACCGCATCGACGGCGCGCGTCGCCGTGCGGATGGGGCCGCCGCCCGGCGGCTGCGGGGCCACGGCAGGGGATGGGTTCGGCAAGGGCTCCTCCCGGAGGGGCGGACGGGACGGTTGGACCGTCCGCTGTCGTTGTCAGCTCGGCCGCGGATGGGAAAGGCACCCGGCCTCGACGCCTAGCTTTCCCCGTTTCCCGCAATTGGTCAACCAATTTCGGGAAACTGGTTGACTGCCGTCCTGAATTGGCCAACCATGACCCCACAGCAGCCGAGGGCGTCGCGGCGCGGCGGCCCCGGGCGTCCGAGGAATCGGTCGACTGCGAACGGGCACAGAAAAACCAGGAGGATTCGACATGCAGATGCGGTATTGCGTGGGTGCGCTGGCGGGCGCGGCCCTGCTGGTGGCGGGCGGCGCGGTCGACGCGCGCACGCTGAAGCTGAACCACAACAACCCCACCGACCACCCCGTCCACATCGCCGCGGAAGACATGGCGAAGCGGGTGAGCGCGCTGACCAACGGCGCGCTGAAGATCCGCGTCTACGCCAACGCCCAGCTCGGCACCCAGCGCGAATCCATGGAGCTGATGCAGAACGGCTCCCTCGACATGGCCCGCTCCAACGCCAGCGAGCTGGAGGCGTTCGAGGAGTCCTACAGCGCCCTCAACCTGCCCTTCATCTTCGCCAATGAGCAGCACTACTACGACGTGCTGAGCGGCGAGATCGGCGACGACATCCTCATGGCGTCCAAGGACAAGGGCTTCATCGGCCTGGCCTACTACGTCGAAGGCGCGCGCTCCTTCTACGCCAACAAGGAGATCCACTCGCCGGCCGATCTGACGGGCATGAAGATCCGGGTGCAGCCCAGCCCCACCGCGATCCGCATGGTCGAGCTGCTGGGCGGCACCCCGACGCCGATCGCCTATGGCGAGCTCTACAGCGCCCTTCAGCTCGGCGTGGTCGACGGCGCGGAGAACAACCCGCTGGCCCTCACCTCGGCCCGCCACGGCGAGGTCGCCAAGGTCTACTCCAACGACGAGCACACCATGATCCCGTCGGTGGTGATGATCTCGTCGAAGGTGTGGGCCGACCTGTCGGCCGACGAGCAGAAGGCCCTGAAGCAGGCGGCCCGGGAGTCCATGGACCAGCATCGCCAGGTCTGGAACAGGATGGTCGCCGAAGGCATCGAGAAGGCCAAGACGGAGATGGGCGTCACGTTCATCGAGGTCGAGAAGGCGCCCTTCGTCGCGGCGGTGAAGCCGATGTACGAGGAGGTCGCGGCCAAGTCGCCGCGCGTCGCCGACCTCATCACCCGCATCCAGGCCCTGGCCAAGTGACGAGCCGCGCGGCCTTCCCCCGGCGGGAAGGCCGCGCCGGCCGGCCCCAAGAACTCCAGCGGAGCGATCCCCGTGCTTGAACGGTCCGACATGGCGGAAAACGCCCTCCAGGCCCTGCATGACGAGGCCTACGGCGTCCCCTTCGATCCCCGCAACCTCGACCACCGCACCATGGTGTTCGTGGGCGGTCGGACGGGCCGGTCGCTGGATGGCGACTGGAATTTCTGTGTCGACCTGCTCGACACCGGGCTGCGCCAGAAATGGTACGCCATGGAGCCCGTGGCGGCGGAGGAGCGGACGGAGCCGTGGGACTACGACCCCTACGAGGGGGAGACGGTGCCGGTCCCGTCGTGCTGGCAGGTGCTCAAGGAGAAATGGTACTTCTTCGAGGGCAGCGCCTGGTACACCCGGCCGCTCGACATGGAGGCCGTGGATGCGGAGCGCCGCTATGTCCTGCGGGTCGGCGCCGCCCAGTACGACTGCAAGGTGTTCCTGAACGGCGCCTTCGTGGGCAACCACGTCGGCGGGTCCACCCCCGTCTTCGCCGAGCTGACCGGGCACCTGAAGCCCGGCCGCAACTGGCTGATGCTGATGGTCAACAACACCCGGACGCTGGACCGGGTGCCGATGCGCAACACCGACTGGTTCAACTACGGCGGCGTCTACCGCGAGGTCGAGCTGTTCGAGACGCCGCGCACGGTCATCCGCGATCTGTTCGTCCACCTCGCCGCCGGCGACGGGTCGGGCCGCATCCGTGCGGCGGTCGAGGTCGACGGCCCGGCCACCACGGCGCGCCTGGAGATCCCGGCGCTCGGCGTCGACGTGGCCATCGCCCTGGACGGCGCCGGGCGCGGAGCGGTCGAGGTCGCGGCGCACCCCGACCTGTGGTCGCCGGAGAGCCCGACCCTCTACGACGTGGTGCTGACGGCCGGCGGCGACCGGGTGGCGGACCGCGTGGGCTTCCGCTGGATCGAGCGGGTCGGCGATGCGATCCACCTGAACGGCCGGCCGCTGTTCCTGCGCGGCATCTCGGTGCACGAGGACGACGCGGCGACCGGCAAGGTCACCGGCGAGGAGGACCTGCGCCGGCGCTTCGCGCACGCCCGCGAGCTGAACTGCAACTACCTGCGCCTGGCGCATTATCCCCATCACGAGCGGGCCGCCCGGCTGGCCGACGAACTCGGCTTCCTGCTGTGGGAGGAGATCCCCGTCTACTGGGCGATCGCCTTCGACGACCCGCGCACCTACGCCGACGCGGAGAACCAGCTTCTCGAGCTGATCCGGCGCGACCGCAACCGCGCCAGCGTGATCATCTGGTCGGTCGGCAACGAGAACCCGGACACCGACGCCCGGCTGGCCTTCATGAGCGGCCTCGCCCACGCCGCCAAGGCGGCCGACCCGACGCGCCTGACCTCCGCCGCCTGCCTGGTGAACCACGCCCGCAAGCGGATCGAGGACCGGCTGGCCGAGCACATCGACGTCATCGGCATCAACGAGTACTACGGCTGGTACGAGGAAAACTTCGAGGATCTCGTCGCCATCGGCCGCAACTCCAATCCGGACAAGCCCGTCGTGATCTCCGAGACCGGGGCCGATGCCGACATCGGGCCGACCGGGCCGAAGCGGGGGCTGTTCAGCGAATCCTACATGCGCGAGGTCTACGAGAAGCAGATCGCCATCCTGCGCGACCTCGCCTACGTCAAGGGCATGTCGCCGTGGATCCTCTATGATTTCCGCGTCGAGCGGCGGCAGAACGTGTTCCAGCGCGGTTTCAACCGCAAGGGCCTGATCGCCGCCGACAAGGCGACGAAGAAGGCGGCCTTCCATGTCCTCGCGGCGTATTACGCGGAACGCCGGGCAGGGGATGAGGCGGAGGACGAGACATGACGGAACCCGCAGGCAAGCGCCGCTACCAGGACGTCGCGGAGGCGCTGAAGCGCGAGATCGCCGCCAACGGCTACCGGATCGGCGACCGCATGCGCACGGAACGCCAGATCTCCGCCGAGCTGGACGTCAGCCGCTCGCTGGTGCGCGAGGCCGTGCTGATGCTCGAGATCGAGGGGCTGGTGGAGGTCCGCAAGGGCTCGGGCATCTACGTCACCCGGCTGCCCGAGGAGGGCGGGGCCAGTGCGCGCGGCGACATCGGCCCGTTCGAGCTGCTGCAGGCCCGCCAGGTGCTGGAGAGCAGCATCGCCGCCTGTGCGGCCACCACGGTGACCAAGGCCGACATCCTGCGCATGCGCGAGGCGCTGGAGCTGGAGCGGCTCGACATCGAGGCGGGGCGCGACGACTACTCCGGCGACGCCCTGTTCCACCGCCTGATCGCCGAGGCGACCCAGAACGGCGCCCTGGTGGACGTGCTCGACGACCTCTGGCGCAAGCGCGCGGACAGCCCGATGTGGGCCCGCCTGCACGGCCGCATCTTCGACGCCGGCTACCGGCGCCAGTGGCTGCACGACCACCAGGCGATCCTGGCCGCGCTCCAGTGCAAGGACGCCACCCAGGCGCGCCAGGCCATGTGGCGCCACCTCGGCAACGTGCGCCAGACCCTGCTGGCGCTGTCGGACGTCGACGACCCCGACTTCGACGGCTACCTGTTCAATGCCGACCCCTCCCTGGCCGAGGCCGGCTGACGGCGCCGGCCTCCCCGTTTCCAACACCCCTGTGCGCACCTCCGACGAGAAGGCGTTGAGACCATGAAGCAGACGTGGCGCTGGTTCGGACCGAACGACCCCGTGTCCCTGGCGGACATCCGGCAGGCCGGTGCCACCGGCGTGGTGACCGCCCTCCACGACCAGCCCAACGGCGCGGTCTGGCCGGTCGAGGCGATCGCCGCCCGCAAGGCCATGATCGAGGCCGCCGGCCTCACCTGGGACGTGGTCGAGAGCATCCCCGTCCACGAGGACATCAAGACCGGCGCCGCGGGCTGGGAGGCCCATGCCGAGGCCTGGGCCCGGACGCTGCGCAACCTGGCCGCCCAGGGCGTCCGGCTGGTCTGCTACAACTTCATGCCGGTCATCGACTGGACCCGCACCGACCTCACCTACGAGCTGCCCAACGGCGCCCGCTGCCTGCGCTTCGACCAGACCCGCTTCGTCGCCTTCGACGTGTTCGTGCTGGGCCGCGAGGGCGCCGCCGCGTCCTACCCGCCGGCGATGGTGGAGAGGGCGCGGGCGGACTATGAGGCGATGACCCCGGACGACATCGCCACCCTGACCCGGACCATCATCGCCGGGCTGCCCGGGTCGGAGGAGAGCTACACGCTGGACGCCTTCCGCGAGCGGCTGGCGCTCTACCGCGGGATCGACGCCGACGCCCTGCGCGGCCGCCTCAAGGCCTTTCTGGACATCGTGGTTCCCGTGGCCGAGGCGGTGGGGGCGCGGCTCGCCATCCATCCCGACGACCCGCCGCGCCCGTTGTTCGGCCTGCCCCGTATCGTCTCGTGCCTGGGCGACATGGCGGCGATCACGGCGATGCACGCCAGCGCGGCGAACGGCTTCACCCTGTGCACCGGGTCCTACGGGGTGCGCGCCGACAACGACCTGGTCGCGATGGTCCGGTCCTTCGGCGAGCGCATCCATTTCGTCCATGTCCGCTCGACCCGGCGCGAGGGCGAGGACGGCCTGAGCTTCCACGAGGCGGCCCACCTCGACGGCGACATCGACGTGGTGGCCATCGTGCGCGCCCTGGTGGAGGAGGAGCGCCGCCGCGGCCAGGGCGACACCATCCCCTTCCGCCCCGACCACGGCCACCAGATCCTCGACGACCTGCGCCGCGCCTCGACGCCGGGCTACCCGGCGATCGGCCGCCTCAAGGGGCTGGCCGAGATCCGCGGCGTGGAGCTGGCGGTGAAGCGGCTGCTGGGCTGACGGCAACCGGCGGCGCGGCCGCGCCGCCGGCGACCGGCCCGCCGCACCGGCCGGAACCGCGGGAGCGGCGGCCAGCGGGTCCACGAGCGTCCAATGGGGCCACACGGGAGCCCCCCGCCGGACGTCGGCACCGGGGACCCCCGGGCCTGTCTGGCCGAGGGACGACGGCCCGCGACCCCAAGCAGGACACCGGCGGCATCGCGCGTCGGTGAGGTCGGGGGCCGTCTGCCCGGGAAGGCACCGGCTGCGCCGCCACCCCTTCACCGTCCGGGGCCAGTTTCAATGAGGCCCGGGCATTTCTGCCCGGGAAGACGAAAGCGAGAATCGGCGCCAACCAGACGACGGTCAACGGTTTCAATGAGGCCCGGGCATTTCTGCCCGGGAAGACCCGTCCAGGACTACAAGACGTGGAAGGGCCAGAAGTGAGCGTTTCAATGAGGCCCGGGCATTTCTGCCCGGGAAGACTCCTCCCCCGCCAGCCGATTTCAGACGAGATCCACGCGTTTCAATGAGGCCCGGGCATTTCTGCCCGGGAAGACGCGCCATTCGCATGCCCGTCACGCCCGATGCGGTCGAGTTTCAATGAGGCCCGGGCATTTCTGCCCGGGAAGACAACACAAACGCCGCATTACGTGGTGGGGAGTTCAAGACGTTTCAATGAGGCCCGGGCATTTCTGCCCGGGAAGACCACATGGCGTGGGCCGACACTTGGACCCGTGACGGGTTGTTTCAATGAGGCCCGGGCATTTCTGCCCGGGAAGACTTCCGATCATCTTCGCCATCCGCGGCGAGGAAAGCTTGTTTCAATGAGGCCCGGGCATTTCTGCCCGGGAAGACCCAGCGTGCCGCAGCGCTGTGCGTCATCATCGACGACGTTTCAATGAGGCCCGGGCATTTCTGCCCGGGAAGACCGGGACCGAAGGAGGACCGAAGCGGGACCAAGAACAATGTTTCAATGAGGCCCGGGCATTTCTGCCCGGGAAGACGGGTACCGTACAGCGCTTTGGCGGGGAACGCAAATCCCGGCCGGATTCGAGGGGTCCGCATCACGCCCCCCGGCGCCGGCTCCCGGTGAGCCCCGTCGATCCCGTTTCGTTCTGAACGATGTCCAAGACCCCTTGTGAATCAACGCCCCACGCCGTTGCGAGGGGTGCCGGGGTTTTCGCGTCCACCGGACCCCTCGCAGCGGCAGGAACGAACCGGGACCGAGCGTAGCACCGCCGCGCCGCGCCGTCACCCTCGCGATGGCCGCCGGACGAGGCGATCGGCCGGCCCGCCGGGGCCCGGCCGCCGACCCGCACGGTCGTTGAAAAAACCGCGCCAGCTTTGCGGCGGCGCCGCGTGGATAGCTTCGGAACGGGACGGAAGGCCGCTCGCAGCGGCGCCGCCCCCCAGCAACAAGCCCCTCCTGTCGACGCGGAAGAGCCCTCTTTCCGTGAACGGGATGCTGCACCCCGGAGACCGTCCATGCAGGTCGACACCACCAGCGCCACCACCACCACGGCGTCCGCCACCAAGAGCTCGTCGGCCTCCCTGGTCGAGAACTACGAGTCCTTCCTCACCCTGCTGCTGAAGCAGCTCGAGGTGCAGGACCCGACCGACCCGGTGGACGCCTCCGAATACACCAGCCAGCTCGTCCAGCTCGCCTCGCTGGAGCAGGACGTGTCGAACGGCGAAACCCTCGACAACATCTACTCGGCGGTGCAGCAGCTCGGCGCCGGGACCGCCGCCATCGGCTATCTCGGCCGCACCGTGGAGGCCGAGGGGGACACCACCGCGCTCCAGGACGGGGCCGCCACCTGGGTCTACGAGCTGGGCGCCAACGCGGACTCCGTGGCGCTGACCGTCACCGACGCGGACGGCAACGTCGTCTACACGGCGGAGGGCGACACCGACCAGGGCAGCCACACCCTGGCCTGGGACGGCACCGGCGACGACGGCACCGCCTATTCCTCGGGCGCCTACACCCTGACGGTGACGGCGCTGGACGACACCGGGGCGGCGGTCGGCACGGAGACCCGCATCAAGGGGACGGTGACCTCGGTCGACACCTCCGACGGCTCGACCACCTTGGGCATCGGCGGCGTCGACATCGCCATCGACGACGTCCTCTCGCTGTCCTGATCAACCCCGCAACGCGACAGGTGCCGCCATGGGTATTTCCAGCGCGCTCTACACCGCCACGTCGGGGCTCAAGGCCCAGAGCAAGGCGCTCAGCTCGATCTCCAGCAACATCGCCAACTCCAGCACCATCGGCTTCAAGAGCACCGGCACCGCCTTCACCTCGTATCTCAACAAGACGAGCTCGGTGGACAGCCAGACCGGCGGGGTGATGGCCGGCAACTACCGCTCCATCAACCAGCAGGGCGACATCCAGTCGAGCACCGTCACGTCGAACCTGGCGATCAACGGCGACGGCTTCTTCGTGGTGTCGGACGAGACCGCGGACGGCGACGTGCTGTTCACCCGCAACGGCTCGTTCGAGCCGGACGCCGACGGCTACCTGGTCAACCAGGACGACGTCTATCTCTACGGCTGGGCGCTCGACGAGAACGGCGACGTGATCGCCAAGAACACCTCGTCCCTGGACAGCCTGGAGGCGATCAACGTCACCGAGGTGCGGGGCACGCCCAAGGCGACGTCGGAGACGACCATCGACGGCAACCTGCCGTCGGACGCCGCCGTCGGCGACAGCTTCACCTCCGACATCGAGGTGTTCGACGCGCTGGGCAACAGCCACTCGGTCACCCTGACCTGGTCGAAGACCGCCGACAACACCTGGTCGGTGGACGCGGCCGACCCGACGCTGTCCTCCGACGCCTCGGCGACCACCGGGACGGTCGCCGGCTTCCCCGTCGCCATCGCCTTCAACGACGACGGGTCGCTGGCCTCGACGACGCCGGACCCGGTCAGCTTCGCCGTCACCGGCTGGACCACCGGGGCCGCCGACAGCACGGTGTCGCTCGACCTCGGCACCGCCGGCGGCGCCGACGGGCTGACCCAGTACGCGTCGGGCGACGACGACCCCTCGGCCGAGCTGGAGAGCGACCAGGACGGCTACGAGCCCGGTACCCTGACCGGCACCGAGGTCGACGAGAACGGCATCGTGCGCGCCGTCTTCGACAACGGCGAGACGCGGGCGATCTACCAGATCCCCGTCATCACCTTCGCCAACGCCAACGGCCTGGACAGCGAGACCGGCTCGATCTTCAGCGCCACCGCCGCGGCCGGCGCCTACCAGCTCCGCACCGCCGGCGACGGCAAGGCCGGAACCCTCGATGCGAGCGCCCTGGAAAGCTCCACCGTCGAGCTGACCGACGAGTTCAGCCGCATGATCGTGGCCCAGCAAGCCTACACCGCCGCGTCCAAGGTGGTGACCACGGCCCAGGACATGATCGACACCCTGCTCGCCACCAAGCGCTGAGGCCGGGGCCATGACCGTTCACCCCCTCACCCGCCCCGTTCCCGCCCCCGTTCCCGCCCCCGTTCCCGGGGACCCCTTCGCCGAGGAGACGCGGCTGGCCGGCGACCTCCGGCGCCTCACCGCCGCGGTGGCCCGCCACCGCGCCGACGCGGCGGCGCCGCGCCCGCAGCGGGTGGCCCGCCGGATCGCCCTGGTCGACGAGGTGCAGGAGCTGCACCGGCGCCTGCGCGCGACCCAGGCCGGGGTGTCCGTGCTGCTGTGCCGCCACGTCAACGCCCGCGCCGCCACCTCGGCGTACGGCCGCGCCGCCACGGCCTCCGGCCGGACCACCCCGACCTCCGGCCGGACCACCCCGGCCTCGGGCCGGGCCGCCGCGCCGCGGCGCTGAACCGGGGAGACCGTCCATGGCCTCGACCCTGCGCGCCCGCACCACCGACACCATCCGCCTCGACCCGGTGGTGGTGATCGACTCCTTCGTCGCCCGGTTGACCCGCGCCGCCGAACGGGCGGTGGCGGCGGCGGCGGCCGGCCGGCCGCGCGACGCGCTGCTGGCCGCCGGCGCCATGCAGATGCTGCTGCGGGCCGAGGACGCCATGCTGCGCGACGCCCTGGCCGCCGCCCACAGCCGGCGCGTGCCGCCGGAGGTGCGGGCCGCCGTGCGCACCGCCGCGGCCGGGGCCCTGCAGGCCGCCGCCGCGGCGGTCGGCGGACTGGGCACGCGGGCCAAGGTGGCGCGGGCCCGCCAGGCGGCCATCGGCGACGCCCTGCGGGCGGGCATGGCGGTGCGGCCCGGCGGCTACACCGCCGGCGCCGGCCGCGCCGACCCGCCCGGCGGCGCCGTCGTCCGCCAGGCCGTGCGCATTTCCGTCTGAGACCGGGAGGACCGCCGCCATGTCGCTGCGCATCGCCGGCACCATCGCCAACGCCGCCTTGCGGACCAACGAGGTGGGGCTCGCCGTCGCCTCGGCCAACGTCGCCAACGTCGACACCGAGGGCTACACCCGCAAGACCGCCGCGGTGACCGCCACCGACATCGCGGCCCCGGTGTCCAGCGTCGCGGTCAGCGCGATCTCCAGCACGGTCGACCGCTACCTTCTGAAGACGCTGGTGGGGGCCCAGTCCGACCTCGGTGCGGCGCAGACCACGAGCGATTACCTCGGCCGCCTGCAGGATTCCCTCGGCACCACCGACTCCGACACCGGCCTGGCCGCGATGATCGACACCGTGGCCGACGCGATGGCGACCCTGGCCACCTCGCCGGAGAGCGGCAGCGCCCGCGCCGTGGTGGTCGAGGATCTGGCGGCGGCGGCGGAATCCCTGCGCTCCGCCTCGGCGACGGTGCAGGACCTGCGCGGCCAGGCCGACGACGCGATGGCCACCACCGTCGACCGCATCAACGCCAACCTGGAGGCCATCGACGACCTCAACGACCGCATCGTCAAGGCCCAGGCGCTGGGCCAGGACACCAGCGACCTCCAGGACCAGCGCAACGTGGCCCTGCAGGAGCTGGCATCCGACCTCGACATCCGCTACCAGGTCGACGACAACGGCCGGATGCGGATCGCCACGGCGTCGGGCACCGCCCTGCTGGACTCCGCGGTCCACGAGCTGGGGTACACCCCGGCCGCGACGGTCGACGCCGCCACCGCCTTCACCCCCATCACCATCGACGGCGAGGACGCCACCGCGGCCATCCGCTCCGGCACGCTGGGCGCGCTGCTCGACCTGCGCGACGAGGAGCTGCCGGCGCAGCAGGACCGGCTCGACGCCTTGGCGGTGTCCTTGAAGGACACCCTCAACGCCATCCACAACGAGGGAACGGCGGTGCCCGCGCCGGCGTCGTTGACCGGCACCGCCACGGTGGCGGCCACCGACGCGCTGGCCGCCACGGGAACGCTGCGGGTGGCGGTCACCGACGCCGACGGCACGGTGGTCGAGGTGCAGGATTTCGATCTCACGACCTTCGCCACGGTCCAGGACGCCGTCGACGCGCTGGACGCCATGCCCGGCCTGTCCGCGTCGCTGTCGGCGGACGGCAAGCTGGTGCTGGCGGCCGACGATCCCGCCACCGGGGTGGCGCTGGGCGGCACCGACGACGCCGTCGGCGCCGACGGTGCCGGCTTTTCCGCCTGGTTCGGCATGAACGACCTGCTGACCGGCAGCGGTGCGGCGGACCTGCGGGTCGCCCCGGCGATCGCCGCCGACAGCGGCCGGCTCGCCGCCGGCACCCTGTCCGCCGACACCGCGCTGGCGGCCGGCGCCATCGGCCTGACGTCGGGCGACGCCAGCGTCGCCCAGGCGCTCGGCGCCGCGTTCTCCGCGACGGTCGACATGCCCGCCGCCGGCGGCCTGTCGGCGCGCAGCACCAGCTTCGCCGGCTACGCCGGCGACATCGTCCAGGCCGTGGCGACCGCGGCCGGGCGGGCCGACGCCGTCCTGGAGGAACAGGAGGCCTATGTCGACGGGCTCACCGGCGAGATCGCCTCGCAGAGCGGCGTGAACCTCAACGAGGAGCTCGCCGCCATCCAGTCCCTGCAATCGGCCTACGAGGCCGCCGCCGCGGTCATGCAGGCGGTGCAGGACATGTTCGACACCGCCCTGGACATGGTCCGATAGGAGGACGTCATGGAGCGCATCGCCACCTCGAACCACCAGGCCCAGCTCGTCCAGTACATGATGCGGGCCGAGGCGCGCGTCGCCACCGCCCAGGTCCAGGCGGCGACGGAACTGCGTTCGGAGGACTACAAGGGCATCGCCGACGAGAGCGGCCGCCTCGTCAACCTGGAGAGCTACTACCGCCGGTCCGAGCGCTACGTCGACGAGGGCGAGGTGGTGAACGGCCGCATCCAGACGATGCACGACGCGGTCGGCGGCATGATCGACCTCACCAACCGGGTGAACGCCCTGGTCACCAGCCTCCAGGGCGCGGCGGGCAGCGGCGCCGAGGGGATCAAGGCCGAGGCGGCGGCCCTGATGGAGGAGTTCGCCGCCCTCCTCAACACCCAGCAGGAGGGGCGCTACCTGTTCGCCGGATCGCGCACCGACGCCGCCCCGGTCAGCGTCGACTCCGCGGACTATCCCCCGGCCACCAGCCCGTCCGCCGCCGACACCAGCTACTTCTCCGGCGACGCCAGCGTGGCCTATTTCCAGGCCGCCGACGACCTGGTCATCGCGTACGGGGTGACCGCCGACGACCCGGCCATCGAGCAGGCGCTGCGGGCCATCAACCTGATCGCCAACATGCCGACGGACCCGATCGACACCGCGCTGGTGACCGAGGCCGACGAGCTCGCCGACGCGGCGGCGGACGGGCTGACGGTGGTGCAGACGAAGCTGGGCGCCGCGTCGGCGACCCTGGAGCGGACCATCGACCGCCACCTGGACGAGCAGCTCGTCCTGGAGACCCAGGTGGAGGACGTGCGGTCGATCGACATCGCCGAGGCGACGACCCGCCTGTCGCAGCTCCAGGCCTCCCTGGAGGCGACGCTGAGCCTGATGAAGATCCTCGAGACCACCAACCTCACCAACTACCTCTGAGCCCCGCCTGTGAGCCGGCGGCCTGTGAGCCGGCGGCGGCGATTTCGCGGGGTCCCGAAAATAGCCCGCCAGCTTTCCCCCACCCGCCCGTGGGAAGAGACGAGGGCCCGGTCTGTTCGGCCCTTCGCAGCCGTCGGGCCGGGGCACCCCCCGGGGCCGGCCCGCCCACCAGGAGACTGATACCATGCCCGTCATCTCGACGAACACGGCCGCCAATTCGGCCCTGCGCTACCTCAACATCAATTCCGAGAACCAGGCGAGCTCGGTGTCGAAGATCGCCAGCGGCTCGCGGATCACCAAGGCGTCCGACGACGCCGCCGGCCTGGCGGTCGGCACCTCCCTGGTGTCCGACGTCACGGTCCTGAAGCAGGCCGCGACCAACGCCTCCCACGGCTCGTCGATCCTGCAGACGGCCGACGGCGGCATGTCCCGGATCTCCGACATCGTCCAGCGCATGCGCTCGCTGGCCACCCAGGGCATGTCCGGCTCGGTGACCGACACCGAGCGCGGTTATCTCGACGCCGAATTCCAGCAGCTGATCGAGGAAATCGACGGCATCGCCAGCGGCACCCGCTTCAACGACGACCCGCTGCTGGACGGCACCGGCAACTGGGCCGCCGGCATCGACTTCCGCGTCGGCACCGAGGCCACCGACAACATCAACGTCTCGATCTCCGACGTCAGCACCACGGGCCTCGCCATCGGCGCCCTGGACGTCACCACCTCGGCCACCGCCGCGGCCGCCCTGACGGCCCTCGACACCGCGGTGGAGACCCTGTCGAGCGCGCGCGCCGATGTCGGCGCCCTGATCTCCCGCTTCGAGTTCCGCGGCGAGATGCTCGCCACCACCATCGAGAACACCGAGGCGGCGCAGTCCTCGATCATGGACGTCGACGTGGCGGCCGAGCAGGCCGAGCTGGCATCGACCAAGGTGCTGACCCAGGCGGCGATCGCCGTGCTGTCCCAGGCCAACGAGATGCCGCAGAACCTGCTGTCGCTGCTGCGCTAGGCATCGTTCCCTCCCCCGCCGCCGGCGGGGGAGGGTCCACCGCGGACCGGGGCGGGGCGCCATGACCGACATCTCCACCAGCTACACCACCACCAGCACCACGGCGGCGTCCACCGGCGCCTCGGCGCTGTCGGCCAGCGAGTCCGGCACCGGCCTCGACTACTCCGCCCTGGTCGAGGCGGCGGTCGCCAAGCGGTTGCTGCCGGCCGACCGCATCGACCAGACGATCACCGACAACGAGGCCCTGATCTCCGCCTACGGCGACCTGCAGGGCCATCTGCAGGCCGTCAACGAGGCGATCGACGGCCTGCGCAACCGGACCTCCGCCACCGGGGCCGACGACAACCTGTTCGCCCAGCGCGCCGCGTACCTGTCGGACGACGGGGCGCTGTCGGTGACCGTCGAGGACGGCACGCAGACCGGCGTCTACAGCGTCGAGGTGGTGCAGCTCGCCACCCGGCACAAGATCGGCGCCGACACGGTGGCCAGCCAGAGCACCGCGCTTGGCCTGACCGGCTCGCTCACGCTGGGGGTCGAGGACGGCACGGCGGTCACCATCGCCACGGATGCCGACATGTCGCTGACCGAGCTGCGCGACGCCATCAACGCGCAGAAGGAGACCAGCGGCGTCGGCGCCAGCATCGTCCAGGTGAGCGACGGTGCGTACGAGCTGATCCTGACGGCGGTGGACACCGGCAAGGCGCTGACCCTGGACGACGCCGGCACCGGGCTGCTGGCCGGGCTCGGCCTGACCGACGCCGACGGCGCCGTCGCCAACGAGCTGGTGGCGGTCCAGGACGCGATCGTCCGCGTCGACGGCGTGACGATCACGCGGTCGAGCAACACCATCGCCGACGCCATGGAGGGCATCACCTTCGACCTCTACAGCGCCGCGCCCGGGGAGACGATCGCGGTCGAGGTGTCGGAGGACCTCACCTCCATCAAGACCGCCATCACCGATTTCGTCGACGCCTACAACGAGCTGCGCAGCTTCATCCAGGGCCAGCAGACCACCGGGTCCGACGGCACCGCCAGCGACGAGGCGACGTTGTTCTCCGACAGCCTGCTGCGCCAGGTCAACGCCGCCGTCTACGACGTTCTGAACACCACGGTGACCACCGACGGCGGGGTGATGTCCCTCGCCAGCCTCGGCATCTCCTTCGAGAGCGACAACACGCTCAGCATCGACGAGACGGCGCTGAACAGCGCGCTCACCGGCAACATCGACGCCGTGAAGCAGCTCCTGGGGCTGCAGATGACCAGCTCGTCCAGCGATGTCCAGCTGCTTCGCTTCGACCAGAGCCTCGGCCTCGCCTCCTTCGCGCTGGACATCGCGATGAACGACGACGGGACCATCGCGGCGGCGACGGTCGACGGCGACGACAGCCTGTTCAGGGTCAGCGGCAACCGCATCATCGGCAACGACGGCACCGCCGCCGCCGGCCTGGTGCTGGTCTACACCGGCGACGGCGGCACCGTCGACCTGTCCTTCTCCCAGGGGATCGCCGACCGCCTGTACACCGCCATCGCCGCCTACGCCGACGACGACGAGGGCACCATCGCCACGATCATGGGCCAGATCGAGGACGACAACAGCACCCTGCAGACGCGGTCCGACACGATCCGCGACCGGGCCGAGGACTACCGGTCGCGGCTGACCGCCTACTACGCCCGCCTGGAGGCGGCGGCCGAGGCGGCCGCGCTGCTGCTCCAGCAACTCACCTACTCGTCGGACGACGACGACTGACCCCGACCGCGTCCAGCAAAGGACCTGCGCCATGCCGAACCCGACCCTCACCAAGGCCCTGTCCGCCTACGCCACCGCCAACAGCGCGGTGCCGCCCCTCGTCGCCGTGGTGCGCCTGTACGAGCGGGCGATGACCCACCTGCACATGGCGCTGGAGGCGGCGCGCGCCGGCTGGTTCGAGGAGCACCACCGTGGCGTGGAGCGCGCCACCACCATCATGGCCGCCCTCGATTCCCTGCTCGACATGGAAAAAGGCGGCGACGTCGCGCAGGAACTGCGCCGCTTCTACCGTACCACGGTCGTCCAGGCCGGTCTGGCCGCCGCCCGCAGGGACCCGGCGCGGGCGACCGAGCAGGTGATCCACCAGCTCGGCGTGGTGGCCAAGGCCTGGCAGACCATCGCCGCGCAACGCGGCGGACCTTCGAACGCCGCGTTGCGCGGCGGGCCGACAAGCGCCGGGCAACGCGGCGCACCACCCACCGCCGCAGAACGCGGCGTGGTTTCCGACACGTCCGGGGCCGGGGCCAAAGGGCTGCCCGCCGCCGCGATGGGGAGACCGAACGATCATGAGCACGGCGGTGGAACTCGGGCGGCCTGGCGGGTCTGAGATGGCGTCGCCGCGCCCGGACATGCCGGTCTGCGGCGACCGGATCGACGAGCCCGACGACGTCTTGATGGCGCGCATCCGCGACGGCGACCAGGGCGCCTACCGCGTCCTGGTCGACCGTCATCTGCGCCGCACCTATGCGCTGGCCCGGCGCGTCAGCGGCAGCGACAGCGAGGCCGAGGACATCGTGCAGGACGCCTTCCTGCAGATCTGGCAGCGCCGCGCCCAGTGGGCCGACGAGGGCGCGCGATTCACCACGTGGCTCTACCGCGTGGTGGTCAACCGCTGCATCGACCACAAGCGGCGGCCGGCCGGCGAGGACCTGGACGGGGTGGACGAGCCGGTGGCGCCGGGCGCCGACGCCGTGCACACCATCCAGCGCCATCAGGTCGCCGCCCGCCTCCAGGCGGCGCAGCGCAAGCTGCCGGCGCAGCAGCGGGTGGCGCTGACGCTGTTCTATTACGAGGGCCTCAGCAACGCCGACATCGCCTCGGCTATGCAGATCAGCGTCACTGCGGTAGAGTCGCTGCTCAAACGGGCGCGCCAGCAGCTGCGCGCGCTGCTGCGGGCGAGCGCACAGGCGGCCAGGGATGCCTACGATGACGGATGAGGAGTTCGGCGCGCTGCTCGACCGGCACGGCGCCGACCTGGCGTCCTGGCCGGCCGGGCTCGCGCGGGACGCCCGGCGGCTGCTGGCCCGGTCGACCCGCGCCCAGGCGTTGCTGGACGAGATGGTCGGGATCGAGCTCGCCCTGTCCGGGCACGGCCCGTCGCCGCCGCCCGATCTCGCCGACCGGATCTTCGAGAAGGCGTTCGGCACGCCGTCCCCACCCGGCGAAAAAGCGCCCGGCGCGAAGGGGGCCGGCGCGAAAGGGGCCGGCGTGACAGCGTCCGGCGCCGCCGCGGCCAGGCGGTTTCCGCGGACTCCCTGACGGTCGCCCCGGCGGCGGCGCCGTCAGTGGCGGGCGGTGGCACCGGGTCGGGGCCGGCCGTTCCGCCGCGGGCCCGTCGGTGCCGGCGCGGCGGCGCGGTGCAGGGCCTCGGCGATCCGCTCCATGGCGCCGGCCAAGCCGGCGGCCGGTTCGGGTGGAAACACCCGCATGGTCGGGTACCAGGGCCGCACCCGGGTGCCGAGATGGGTCCAGTCGCGCTCGGCGAAGCGCCACACCGGGACACCCAGCGCCCCGGCCAGCTCGCCCACCGAGTTCGCCGGGGCGATCACCAGGTCGAGCGCGCTGACCAGCGCCGCCGTCGTCTCGAAATCGTCCTTGAGATCGACCGGCACGATGGCGCCGTCCCGGGCCGTGGTCGCCTGATGGATGCGGACGCCCCAGCGGGCCTCGGCCCGGGCGATCTCGTCGCGGGCGTCGTCGTACTGAAGGTTGACGAAGACCACCCCCGGGACCGCGAACACCGGCCCCCACGCCTCCAGCGGAAGGTAGGACCATTGACGGTCGAGCGTCATCAGCTGGCTGCGCCAGGAGATGCCCACCCGCAGGGCGCCCCCCATCGCGTCGAGGCGCTCGCGCCAGTCCTGGACATGGGCGTGGTCGGCGTAGAGCCAGGCCGACCGCGGCGGAAAGGACGCGAGGTCGGGGCGCAGCAGGCGGGGCAGGGTGCCGGCGGCCACGTGCCGGTCGCAGTCCACCGCCTCGACCGCGGGGCGGCCGCGCACCGGCTGCTCCGCCCGCACGGTGGCGCGCGGGAAGGAGCGCTGGAACAGCGGCACCAGCCGGGGGTCGCATTCGATCACCGCGTGCCCGGCGCGGCGGATGGCGTCGGCGTAGCACGAGGCGAAGAGGAACTCGTCGCCGACCCCCTGCTCGCGCCAGATGAACAGCCGCCCGCCCGCCAGCGGCTCGCCCTGCCACTCGGCGACGGCGAAGCGGCGCCGGCCGGCCCGCCCGGCCTCGAAGCGGCAGGCGTAGCCATCCCAGCCGGGCGCCGCCAGGCCGCGCTCCAGGGCCAGCAGGCCGCGGTTGAAACGGGCCGGGGCGTGGCCCGGCTGGACGGCGATGGCGCGGTCCAGCCAGCGCTCCGGCGCGGCCGCTCCGCTCCACCATTGGGTGAGGCCCAGCGTGCACAGGGCGTCGGGCAGCGTCGGCGCGAGGGCGAGGGCGCGCCGGCAGGCCCGCCGGGCCTCGTCGAGCCGCCCGCGCCCGCTCAGCACGTAGGCGTGCACCGCGTGGAGCGGCGCGTGCAGCGGCGCCAGCACCAGGGCGCGGCGCAGCAGCGTCTCGGCCTCGGCCGGGCGGTTCTCGTCGCGCCGCGCCGCGCCCAGGTTGCCCAGGGGATCGACCGCCGCGGGGTCGAGCGCCACCGCGTTGCGCCAGCAGCGCGCCGCCCCGCCGTGGTCGCCGGTCGCCTTCAGGGCGTTGCCCAGCGCGTTCCAGCCGCCGGCAAGCCGGGGCGAACAGGCGACCGCGCGCCGGTACCAGCGCAGGGCGGCGGCGCCGGAGCCCTGGGCCAGCGCCACCGATCCCAGATTGATGAGTGCCGGGGCGTGGCCGGGATCGGTGGCGAGGGCGTCGGCGAAGCAGGCGGTGGCGGCGATCTCCCGCCCGGCGCCGCGCAGCAGCACCCCCAGCGTGTTGCGGGACTCCACGTCGCCCGGCCGCAGGCGGAGGGCGGCCACCAGGTTCTCCGCGGCCTCGCCGACGCGGCCGAGGCGCCGGCAGGCGCCGGCCAGCAGGACGCGCAGCTCGGGAACATAGGGCTTCAGCGCCACCGCCCGGCGGTAGGCGCCGACGGCGAGGTCGATGCGACCCATGCCCTCCATGGCCTGACCAAGTTGCAGGCTGGCAACCACCGGGTCGGGACCGCTGGCTGCTGGCGAAGCGCTCGGCGTCATGTTCGGTTGTCCTCGGGGGAAGAAAGTTGCGCACGGTGGTGATACGCCGCGTCGCCGGCGAAGCCTGCGCTGCATCGCCCCGAAAATTTTTCCCACGGGGCGCGCAGGAGCGTGCCGCCCGGCGCGTATCATGGGGCGAGACGACACGACAGCGATGCGGGCGGCCCGGCAACGGGACCCGTGCGGCAAGCCGGGAAGGGTGGGGTGGGGTCCTTCGACGACCACGACGACGAGGAGTTGATGGCCGCGACGGCGGCCGGCGACCGGGAGGCGTTCGACGCCCTCAGCCGCCGGCACCTGCGGCGCAGCCTCGCCCTGGCCTACCGGGTCGTGCGCAACGCCAACGATGCCGAGGAGGTGGTGCAGGATGCCTTCCTGCAGATCTGGACCCACGCGGACCGCTGGCGCGCCGACGGCACGCGGTTCTCGACCTGGCTCTACCGCATCGTCGTCAACCGGGCCATCGACTACCGCCGGCGGCGCACCTTCGCGCCGCTCGACACGGTGGAGGAGATGGCGGACCCCGACGAGGGCGCCGAACGCCGGGTCGCCGACCGCCAGACCGGCGCCGCGGTGGCGGCGGCGATCGCCGAACTGCCCGACCGCCAGCGTGCGGCGTTGAGCCTTTGCTATTATCAGGAGATGAGTTGCGCCGAAGCCTCGGAGGTTCTGCAGGTCTCGGTCTCGGCCATGGAAAGCCTGCTCGTCCGTGCGCGGCGAACGCTGCGTGCCCGGCTGGCGCCGTTGATCCCCCCGACCCGTCATAAGGACGGTACGAAGCCATGACACTCAAAGAGTTCAGTTTGCTCACGGACCTCTACGGCGGCGATCTCAGCCGCTGGCCCGAGGATCGGGTGTCCGCCGCCGCCACGTTGCTGGCCGCGTCGGACGACGCGGCCGCGCTTCTGGAGGCGGCGGTCGCCCTCGACGCCCTGCTCGACACCGCGGCACCGGAGGTGGACGGCGATTCCGTCGCCCGCGTCGCCGGCGCCATCGCCGCGCGGGTCGGTGCGCTGCCGGAGCGCCGCGCCCCGGCCTGGGTCCTGGCCCCGCCGCCGGTGCGCCTGTGGCCGGTCGCCGGCATGCTCGCGGCCTCGGCCATGGTCGGATTCCTGGTTCTCAGCCAGGCGGTGCCGCCGCCCTCGGCGGCGGCGCGCACGGCCGCCGCACAGGGGTTGACCGACGTGCTGGTGGCCGACGCCTATTGGGGAGCGGTGCAATGACCATGGCCCCGGTGGGCCGTCGCTGGCCATGGTACCTGCTGTTCGCGTCGCTGGCGGCGAACATGCTGCTGGTCGGGATCTTCGCCGGGCAGCTCCTGCACTGGGGACCGCCGCCGCCCCCGCCGGACCCGGAACGGGGGCTCGCCGCCTTCATCGAGCGGGTGACGGGGGAGCTGGCCCCGGCCGACGCCGCGGTGCTGCGCACCGCGTTCGAGGCGAAGCGGCCGCTGCTCCGCCGCCAGGCGGCCAACCGCGACGAGCTGCGCATGGCGATGGACCGGGCCCTGTCGGCCGACGTCTTCGATGCCGTGGCGCTGACCGCCGCCTTCGACCGCTTCCACGCCACGGAGACCGCGCTGAACCGCGAGATCGACGCCACGGTGGTCGATGTGCTGGGGCGCCTGTCGTCGGAGGCCCGGCGCGTCCTGGCCGCCTCCCGCCCCGGCCGGCCCTGACGCGGTCCGGCCCCGGCGCGACCCCGGCGCGGTCCCGCTCGGCGGCCGGGCCGAGCGGGAGCCGCGACCGGGAAGGACGCCCGCCCCGGCCGCCGGCGAAAGCGCTTGGCGCACCAATGGTCGTCGGCTAGGATGCCCGCCATGACGAACGCGATCCGCCCCGTTCCGACCCACCGATATTGGGGCCGCTGGTTTCGACCGGCGGCATAGGATCGCGCGCACCCCGTCGCAGATGCCGAAGCCGCCCGACACCGCAGCGGCTTCCATGCGCGGCACACGTTCCCCCGGCACGTTTCCTCGTCATCGACCCTGCGGTCCTCGGGCGGCTGTCCAGCCCCAGGAGGAGAGACCGCCATGTTCGATTTCGACGTCGTCACCGGCCCGACCCAGCCGCCCCGCCCGCCCCACGACGAGCCGCCGGCCGCGGCCGCGCCACCCCCGGCCGATCGCTCCCCGGCCGGCCCGCGCCCGGCTGGCCCGCCCGCCGCACGCGCCGGCGCCGGGTGAGTGGGTCCGCGCCCGTCACGCCCCCTCGTCCTTCGGGAAGACGGGTTTTTCACGGTGCGGAATGGACCTGCGACAATCTGTCGCACCTCTCCTCGCGTGCAGGGGGAGTGGCTTAAAAGCACCGGGTTGCCCGCCCGGCGCCGTGGGGTGTTTCGGTCCACGCCCCGCACGGGCGGGCAACGGCGGCCGGTCGGGCGCCTGCCCGGACGGGCAGGATGTTGGTGTGCGAAACCATTTGCCCGGCCGACCGCTCGGTATTAGCCAGGACTCATGAAAAAACCGCGGGCACGCCGACGGCGCGCATCGCACAGGGGAGCCGGGAGGGCGACATGCCGATCAGCCACCATCCGACCATCGCCCAGTATCTGCTTCAGGAGAAACGGGCGCGCGGCGCGTACGGCACGGACCTCGTCCAGCTCCTCCTCGACGTGTCCCAGGCCTGCAAGCGGATTTCGCGGGCGGTCGCCAGCGGCGCCCTGCGCGACGTGCTGGGCAAGCTCGACGTGGTGAACGTCCAGGGCGAGACCCAGCAGAAGCTGGACGTGCTGAGCGACGAGATCTTCCGGCAGCGCACCGAGTTCGGCGGCCACGTCGCGGCCATCGCCTCGGAGGAGCAGGAGGAGCCGGTGCCCGTGCCGGAGCACTACCCGCGCGGTGACTTCCTGCTGCTGTACGATCCCCTCGACGGGTCGTCCAACATCGACGTCAACGTCTCGGTGGGCAGCATCTTCTCGGTGCTGCGCGCCCCCCGGCCCGGCGAGGCGGTGACCACCGCCGATTTCCTCCAGCCCGGTGCCCGCCAGGTGGCGGCGGGCTATGCCATCTACGGCCCCTCGACGATGCTGGTCCTCAGCGTGGGTGCCGGTGTCCAGGGCTTCACCCTGGACCCGGTGATGGGCGATTTCGTGCTCACCCATCCCGACCTGACGATCCCCGCGTCGACCCGGGAGTTCGCCGTCAACGCCTCCAACAGCCGGTTCTGGGAGGCGCCGGTCCGGCGCTACGTGGAGGAGTGCATGGCCGGCGTCGAGGGGCCGCGCGGCAAGGACTTCAACATGCGCTGGATCGCCTCGCTGGTGGCCGAGGTGCACCGCATCCTGATGCGCGGCGGCGTCTTCCTCTACCCCCGCGACAACCGCACCGGCTCGCGCCAGGGACGGCTGCGCCTGATGTACGAGGGCAACCCGATGTCGCTGCTGGTGGAGCAGGCGGGCGGCCTGTCGACCACCGGGACCGGGCGTGTGCTCGACGTGGTGCCCACCGAGCTGCACCAGCGCGTGCCGCTGATCCTCGGCTCGGCGGAGGAGGTCGAGCGCATCCAGGCCTACCACCGCGCCGGGGCCGAGCCGGTGATCGACACCCCCCTGTTCAACGCCCGCGGCCTGTTCCGCACGGCCCAGTGAGAGGCGCCCGACCGATGTCCGAGCAGCATCCCATCATCGCCATCACCGGCTCCTCCGGCGCCGGCACCACCTCGGTCACCCGCACCTTCCAGGAGATCTTCCGGCGCGAGAACGTGGCGGCGGCGATCATCGAGGGCGACAGCTTCCACCGCTTCGACCGCACGGACATGAAGCGGCAGATGGCCCAGCGCCTCACCGACGGCGACCCGACCTTCAGCCATTTCGGCCCGGAGTCCAACCTGTTCGAGGAGCTGGAGCGGCTCTTCCACTGCTACGCCGAGAGCGGCACCGGGCTGCGCCGCAAGTACCTGCACGACGAGGAGGAGGCCCGCCCCTACGGCCAGCCCCCCGGCACCTTCACCGACTGGGAGGAGCTGCCGCCCAGCGACATGCTGTTCTACGAGGGGCTGCACGGCGCCGTGGCCACCGACGCGGTGGACGTCGCGCGCTACCCCGACCTGAAGATCGGCGTGGTGCCGGTGGTCAACCTGGAATGGATCCAGAAAATCCACCGCGACAAGGCGACCCGCGGCTACTCCACCGAGGCGGTGACCGACACCATCCTCCGGCGCATGCACGACTACGTCCACTACATCTGCCCGCAGTTCACCCGCACCCACGTGAACTTCCAGCGCGTGCCGACGGTGGACACCTCCAACCCGTTCATCGCCCGCCACATCCCGACCGCCGACGAGAGCTTCGTGGTGATCCGCTTCGCCAACCCCAAGGGGATCGATTTCCCTTATCTGCTGAGCATGATGCACGACAGTTTCATGTCGCGGGCCAACACCATCGTCGTTCCCGGCGGCAACATGGAAATGGCCATGCAGCTGATCTTCACCCCCTTCATCTGGCGGCTGATGGAGCGGCGCAAGCGCGCGCTGGGCGGCTGACGGCGGCGCGGCCGGCGCCCGGTCCCGGCGTCCCGGGCGCAACCAAGCGCGGTCTCGGCCGTTACACCGGCATGAGACCGCCCCCGCCGGGGGGCACAGCCAGGGACCAGACCATGCCGATCCTGTTGTTCGTCCTTCTCGTCGTGCTGATCGCCCAGTTCGGGTTCTGGGACACGCTGCAAGGAATCCTCGGCGCCGCCGGGATGGTGGTGCTGCTGGTGGCGCTGGTCGGTGCCGCCGCCTGGGCGGGGCTGCGGGTCGCCTACCGGCGGGCCCGCGGCGACCGCTGACCTCAGCCGGCCGCCGGCAGCGCCGCCCCTTCGCCGGCCGCGAGGTCGAGCAACGGCACGAAGCTGGTCGGCTCCTGGGCGCCGGACAGCGCGTAGCGGCGGTTGAAGATGTAGCAGGGCACCGCCTGGAGGCCGAGCTGGCGGGCCAGCGCGTCGGCGGTGCGCACCGCCGACGCCTCGGCGTCGGTGGCGAGCATCGCCTTGACCTCGAGCGGGTCGACGCCGAGGCCGGCGGCGGTGGTCGCCAGGGCGTCGCGGTCGCCGAGGTCCAGCCCCTGGGCGAAATAGGCGGCGAACAGCGCCTCGGCCATGGCATTGCCCTGGCCCTGGCGCGCCGCGAAGCGCACCGTGCGGTGGGCGTCGAAGGTGTTGGGGGTGCGGCGGATGCGCTCCAGCGCCAGGGGCAACCCGTCGCGCTCGGCGGTCTCCTCGACCACCGCGTAGATCTGCCGCGCCCGCTCCGGCCCGCCGAACTTGGCCGACAGGTAGGCGTCCCGGTCCATGCCGCTGCGCGGCATGTCGGGGTTGAGCTGGAACGGCTGCCATCGCTGCTCCGGCCGCAGGTGGGGGCGGTCCGCCAGGGCGCTGCGAAGCCGGTGCTTGCCGATGTAGCACCACGGGCAGATCAGATCGGCGAAGGTTTCGATCAGCATGGTTGCCCACTAAACCGCAAACCGCTCCCTCCGGCAACATCGCGGGGGTGGGAAACCTGTTGTTAACCCTTCCGCCGGACAGTCGATGGTGGAGGGTGCCGTGGCGACGGCGACCCGAAAGCGTTCGGAGGCGGGCCGCCATGAGCGAGTCCTACGTGGAGACCAAGGTGCGCGAGGCGCTGGTGGCGGCGCGGGGCAGTCAGGCGCTGGCGCAGAAGATGCTGATCTCCTGGGCGGCGGAGGATCCCCGCCTGCTGATGGGGATGGCCCAGCCCTTCATGAAGGCGATCGCCGGGGCGGCGGTGGAGCGCGCCGTGCGCCGTGACGGCGCCGCGCCCAGCGCGCCGCCGGCCCGTCCCCAGGCGCCGCGCTCCCAGCCGGCCCGCTCCCAGCCGGCCCGCCCCCCGGCCGCCGGCCGCCCCGCCCAGGCCCTGTCGCGCGAGGCGCTGGAACGGGTGCTGAGCCGGATGGGCGGCGGGGGCGATGGCGGGGGCGGGGCGGGTGGGGCGGCGGAGGCCGCGCGCCCCTCCGCGGCGGCGATCCTCGGCACTGGCGGCGGCACCGGTGGCGGCCCCGGTGGTGGTGGCGAGGCCGGGGCGGCCCACGAGAAGTCGATGATGGCCATCGCCAAGGCCTTCGCCGTCAAGAAGATGGGCTGACCGGTCCGTCACACGCGCCCTCGCCATGGTATTGTCGGCGTTCTCGGGCGCGTGCTACCGTCGAGGCCGCGGTGTACGTGCCGCGGCGCGGCGCGCGCCGCGGACGGATCGCCGGCGGTTCGGACGGCTGGGGCGGGGGGCGATGGACGGCGGGACACCCGCGGCGACGGACACGCTGGTGCGCTTCGAGGGCGTGCAGAAGACCTACGACGGCGAACACCTCGTGGTGCGCAATCTCGACCTCGAGATCCGCCGTGGCGAGTTCCTGACCCTGCTGGGACCCTCCGGTTCGGGCAAGACCACGACGCTGATGATGCTGGCCGGCTTCGAGGTGCCGACCGAGGGCGACATCGTGCTGGGCGGGCGGCCCATCAAGAACGTGCCGCCGCACAAGCGCGACATCGGCATGGTGTTCCAGAACTACGCCCTGTTCCCCCACATGACGGTGGAGGAGAACGTCGCCTTCCCCCTGTCCGTGCGCAAGGTCGCGCGCGCCCAGGCCCGCGACCGCGTCGCCCGGGCGCTGGCCATGGTCAAGCTGGAGGCGCTGGCGCGGCGCCGTCCCGGCCAGCTGTCGGGCGGCCAGCAGCAGCGCGTCGCGCTGGCGCGCGCCCTGGTGTTCGAGCCGCAGCTCGTGCTGATGGACGAGCCGCTGGGGGCGCTGGACAAGCGGCTGCGCGAGCACATGCAGCTCGAGATCAAGCAGATCCACGACTCCACCGGGATCACCGTGGTCTACGTCACCCACGACCAGGGCGAGGCGCTGACCATGTCCGACCGGATCGCCGTCTTCAACGACGGCGCCATCCAGCAGATCGACCGTCCCGATGCCCTCTACGAGCGGCCGGCGAACAGCTTCGTCGCCAACTTCATCGGCGAGAACAACGTGCTGCCGGGCACCGTGGAGGGCGTCGCCGACGGCCTGTGCGCGGTGCGCCTGGACGGCGGCGGGGTGGTCCACGCGACCGCCGCGCGGGTCGGCGGGCCGGGGGCGCGGACGGCGCTGTCGGTGCGACCGGAGCGGGTGCGCCTGCACCGCGCGGGCGAGCCGCCGGCCGACGCCACCACCAACACGCTGCCCGGCGTGGTGCGCGACACGATCTACCTCGGCGACCACACGCTGGCGGTGCTCGCGGTCGCCGGAAATCCGGAGTTCATGGTCAAGCTGCCGCCCGGGGTGCCCGTCGTGGCGCGCCCGGGACAGGCGGTGACCGTCGCCTTCCGCCCCGAGGACGGCCGGGCGCTCGACCCGGTGTGACGACCATCCACCAACAAGGAGCAGGGACCATGGTGACAACGAAGGTGAGCGTGGGGATCGTCGCGGCGCTGGGCGCCGGGCTGCTGGCCGGCGCCGCATCGGCCCGCGACCTCACCGTGGTGTCGTGGGGCGGCGCCTACCAGGAGGCCCAGAAGGAGGCCTATTTCCAGCCCTTCACCGCGGCCACCGGCGTGCCGATGCACGACGAATCCTGGGACGGCGGCATCGGTGTGCTGCGCGCCAAGGTGCAGGGCGGTGCCGCCACCTGGGACGTCGTCCAGGTGGAGAGCGAGGAGCTGGCGCTGGGCTGCGAGGAGGGCCTGTTCGAGACCCTGGACTTCGCCAGGATCGGCGGCGAGGACCAGTACTACAAGGAGGCGGTCGACGCCTGCGGGGTCGGCGCCATCGTCTACGACTTCGTGCTGGGCTACGACAAGGACAAGCTGACGACGGCGCCCGCCGGCTGGGCCGCCTTCTTCGACACCGCCACCTACCCGGGCAAGCGGGCGCTGCGCCAGGGCCCCAAGACCTCGCTGGAGATCGCCCTGATCGCCGACGGCGTGGCGCCGAAGGACGTCTACGACGTGCTGGCCACCGACGCCGGGGTCGAGCGCGCCTTCGCCAAGCTCGACACCATCAAGGGCGACCTGGTGTGGTGGAAGGCGGGCGCCCAGCCGCCCCAGCTCCTGGCCTCGGGCGAGGTGGTGATGACGTCGGTCTACAACGGCCGCATCGACGCCGCCAACAAGAGCGACGGCAAGAACTTCGGCAAGGTGTGGAACGGCGCCCTCTACACCCTGGACAGCTGGGTCATCCTGGCCGGAAGCCCCAACCGCGACGCGGCCTACACCTTCCTCGACTTCGTCGGCAAGGCCGAGCACCAGGCGGAGCTGTCCAAGCGCATCACCTACGGCACCTCCAACACGAAGGCGGCCGGGCTGGTGCCGGCGGCGGTGCTGGCCGATCTGCCGACGGCGCCGGCCAACATGGAGCCCGCCATCGAGATCTCCACCGCCTTCTGGCTGGAGAACATCGACCGCCTGACGGAGCGCTTCAACAAGTGGGCGGCGCAGTGAGCGGTTTCCCGCGCCGTCCGGAGGAGCGATGGCCGAGCTCCCGCTGAGGCAGCGGTTGCGACGGGCGGAGCGGATGCGCCAGGCCAGGGCTTTGGGCCTGGTGCTGCCGCTCCTCCTGTTCCTGCTGTTCACCTTCTTGGTGCCGCTGGCCGGCATGCTGTGGCGCAGCGTCGACGATTGGGAGGTTCCCGGGGTGCTGCCGCGCACCGCCCAGGCCCTGGCCGCGTGGGACGGCCAGGGGCTGCCCGGCGACGCGGCCTACGCCGCCCTGGCCGCCGACCTGGCGGACGCCTACGCCGCCCGCACCGTGGCCATCGCCGCCAAGCGCCTGAACTACGCCCGGCCCGGTTTCCGCACGCTGCTGATGGGCACGGCGCGCCGCATGGCGGGCGCGCCGGAGCCGGGGCAGGCGCGGGCGGCGCTGCTGGCCGCCGACCCCGCCTGGGGCGAGCGCGGCACCTGGGCGGCGATCCGCGGGGCCACCGGGCCGCTGACCGACTTCTACCTGCTGGCCGCGCTGGACCTGCGGCGCGACGCCGACGGGGCGGTGGTGTCGACCCCGCAGGAGCAGGCGATCTACCGCGACGTGTTCGTGCGCACCTTCGGCATCGGGCTGGGTGTGACGGGGCTGTGCCTGCTGCTGGGCTTCCCCGTCGCCCATCTCCTGGCGACGCTGCCGACGCGCACGTCGAACCTTCTCATGGTCTTCGTGCTGCTGCCGTTCTGGACGTCGTTGCTGGTGCGCACCTGCGCCTGGATCGTCCTGCTGCAGAGCCAGGGCGTGATCAACGACGCCCTGCGCTGGGCCGGCGTCGTCGACGAGCCGCTGCGCCTGATCTACAACCGCACCGGGGTCTTCATCGCCATGACCCACGTCCTGCTGCCCTTCATGATCCTGCCGCTCTACAGCGTCATGAAGGCGATCCCGCCGGCCTATCTGCGCGCCGCGGCCTCGCTGGGGGCGCCGCCGGCGGTGGCGTTCGTGCGGGTCTACCTGCCGCAGACGCTGCCGGGGATCGGGGCGGGCTGCCTGCTCGTCTTCATCCTGGCCATCGGCTACTACATCACGCCCGCCCTGGTGGGCGGGGCGGGCGACCAGATGATCAGCTACTTCATCGCCTTCTACACCACGGAAACGGTCAACTGGGGGCTGGCGTCGGCGCTGGGGGCGGTGCTGCTGCTGGCCACCCTGCTGCTGGCGGTGGTCTACGGCAAGCTGGTGCACGGGCCGGCGGCGACGGGCGGGTTGAAGACGTGAGCGGCCAGGCGCCCCGCACCGCCGGGCAGCGGGCCGCGCGGGCGGCCACCGTGGCGATCACGGCCTTCGTGCTGGTGTTCCTGATGGCGCCGGTGCTCGCCATCATGCCGCTCTCCTTCAGCTCCGGCAGCTACCTGACCTACCCGCTGCCCGGCCTCTCCTTGCGCTGGTACGAGGAGTTCGCCACCTCGGAGCGCTGGATCGGGGCGCTGCGCAACAGCCTGATCGTCGGCGTCTCGGCGACGGTGCTGGCGATGGCGCTGGGCACCCTGGCGGCGCTCGGCCTGGCGGGCTGGCGCAGCCGCTGGAAGACGGTCGTCCTGGCGGTGGTGCTGTCGCCCATGGTGGTGCCGCTGGTCATCACCGCGGTCGGCGTCTACTTCTTCTTCGCCCCGCTCGGCCTGACCGGCAGCCATCTCGGTCTGATCCTCGCCCACACCGCGCTGGCCACGCCCTTCGTGGTGATCACCGTCAGCGCCACCCTGCAGGGCTTCGACACCAATCTGGCCCGCGCCGCCGCCTCGCTGGGCGCGCCGCCGCTGACGGTGTTCCGCCGCGTCACCCTGCCGCTGATCCTGCCGGGCATGGCGTCCGGCGCGCTGTTCGCGTTCGCCACGTCGTTCGACGAGGTGGTGGTCGTCCTGTTCATGGCCGGACCGGAGCAGCGCACCCTGCCACGGGAGATGTTCAGCGGCATCCGCGAGAACATCAGCCCGACCATCACCGCCGTCGCGGTGGTCCTGACGGTGGTGTCGGTGCTGCTGCTGGCGACCATGGAGGCGCTGCGCCGCCGGTCCGAGCGGTTGCGCGGCCTGGCGCCGCCGGGGCGCTGAGGGTCACGCGCCGGCGGCCCGCCGGGCCAGGCTGGCGCGCACCGTCGCGTGCAGCGCGGCGGGCTGGATCGGCTTGTGCAGCAGCGCGCATTGCGAGGCCGAGGCCTCGCGCAGGCGGTCGGAGGAGGTGTCGCCGGTCAGCAGGATGCCCGGCGTCTCGCTGCCCAGCCGGCGCCGCACGGTGTCCATCAGCATCAGCCCGGTTTCGCCGTCCGGCAGCCGGTAGTCGACCAGCAGAAGATCGGGTCGCAGCCCCTCCTCGTTCAGCCGTTCGATGGCGCTGCGCACCGACCCGGCCTCGACCACCCGGTAGCCCCAGCCCTCCAGCATCATCACCAGGGCCATGCGGATGATCGCGTCGTCCTCGACCACCAGGACCAGCGCGTCGTCCGCATCGGCGGCGCCCGCCCCGTCCGCGGCCCCGGCGGAGAGTGCGGCGGGGCGCGCGGCGGGCTCCGCCGCCTCGCCCAGCGGCAGGCACACCGCGAAGCAGGAGCCCTTGCCGGGCTGCGAGCGGACGTCCATGGTGCCGCCCAGCATGGCGATCAGCCGCTTGGCGATGGACAGCCCCATGCCCAGGCCTTCCCGGCGGTCGCGGGCGAGGTTGCCGATCTGGTAGAAGTCCTGGAAGATGCGGTCGATCTGGTTGTCGGCGATGCCGATGCCGGTGTCCCACACCTCCAGGCGCAGCCGTTCGCCGTGCCGGCGGACCCCGAACAGGACGCGGCCGGTGCGGGTGTAGCGCAGGGCGTTGGACAGCAGGTTGCGCAGCACCCGTTCCAGCAGGGCGCCATCGGTCTCCAGCAGGGCGCGTGCCGGAACCGTGCGCAGGGCGAGGCCGGCGGACGCCGCCAGCGGCTCGAACTCGGCGTGCAGGCGCTGCATGAGGGGCGCCAGCCCGACCGGGGTCACCACCGGCGTGACCAGCCCCGCCTCCAGGCGGGAGATGTCGAGCAGGCAGTCCAGCAGGGTGCCCAGCGCCCCGACGGAATCCCGCAGCTGGTCGGCGAAGCGCCGGGCGTTGCCGGGCAGCGCCTCCTTCAGCAGAAGGTCGGAGAACAGGGTCAGCGCCTGCACCGGCTGGCGCAGGTCGTGGCTGGCCGAGGCCATGAACCGTTCCTTGGCGTCGAGGGCGACGTTGAGGTCGCGCTCCAGGGCCTTGATGGCGGTGATGTCGCTGACGCTGGTGACCACCGCGGCGACGCGCCCGTCGCCCTCGGGGACGGGGTGGCTGCTGATGCGCAGCCATGTGGCGCCGTCGCCGGCCGCGGCCCCGGCGCCGTCGCCGGTGGCGATCCCCACCACCTGCTCGATCACCGGGCGGACCTGCCGCAGCGCGCGGGCGGCCGGCGGCAGGCCGCGCAGGCGCGAGCCGTCGGCGGCGATGAAGCGGCGCCCGTCGGTTCGCTGGTCCGACGCCATGGCCGGGGCCAGAGGGTCCAGAAGAGCCGCCCCCGGTCCGCCGAGCAGGCGTTCGGCCATGGCGTTGGCGACCAGCAGCCGGCCCTCGGCGTCGTGCATGACCACCCCTTCGTGAAGCGACTGGACCAGGGTGCGGTGGCGCAGCTCGCTGATCTGCAGCGCCTCCTCCGCCGCCAGGCGGTCGGTGGCGTCGTGGAAGGACAGGACGGCGCCGCTCAGGTGCGCGTGTTCGACCATGGGCGACACGCTCACCTCCGCCTCGAAGGTCGAGCCGTCGCCGCGCCGCATCGTCTGCCGCGGCACCGCGCGCGTCCGGCCGTCGGCCAGCGACGCGGCGAGCGCGGCGTCGGCGGCGCCGCGCGGCCCGTGGAACAGCGCCGCCGCCGGACGGCCGACCACGTCGGCCGTGGCGAAGCCGGTGATGGCCAGCGCGGCGGCGTTGGCGAAGGTGACCGTCCCCGTCGCGTCGATCCCGCACAGCCCTTCCTTCACCGATTGAAGGATGTGATGGTAGGCGTTGCGGGTGCGGTCGGCCTCGTCGCGGGCGGCCCGGAGGTCGCGTACCCAGGCGTTGCGTTCGGTGAGGTCGGTGACGGTGAGCAGGACGTCGCCCCGGTCGCCGTCCTCCAGCGACACCCGGTGGCCGCTGACGAGACCGTCGATCGGCCCGGCCGCCCCGACGAAGACGTACTCCTCGGGCGCCCAGGTGCCCGCCTCGCGCAGCCGCGACAGGGCGGCGAACAGGCGTCCGTGGTCGTGGCCGGCCACCAGCAGGGTCAGCGGACGGCCCGCGAGCTGGCGGTGGCGCAGCCCGAACTGGCGTTCCGCCGCCGGGTTGGCCTCGCCGACGATCCCGCCGGCGTTCACCGTGAAGCAGGCGAGCGGCAGCGCCTGGAAGAGCTGGACGTATTCGCGGCGCGACACCTCCAGCGTCTGCTGGGCGTTGCGCAGCTCCTCGTTCTGGATCTCCAGCTCGGCCTGGTGGACGTACAGCTCGTGCACGATCTCCTTGAAGGTCCCGACCGCCGCGTTGGACGATTCGAAACTGCCTTCGGTGAGGATCGCCTCGGCGCGCCGCCGCAGCCGGTCGTGCCGCTCGTCGCTCACGTGGCCTCCTCCGGATGGCCGGCCGGGGGCGGGTCGCCGGGCGGGTCGGCGGTGACCTGGAGCTCGCGCAGCTTGCGCCGGGTCACCTCGATGTGACTCACCACCGCCCCGCCGCTTCCGTCGGCGGGCTGCAGGGACGGCAGCCGGACGGCCGACAGCAGGTACCACCGCTGGCCGTCGGGTCCCGGGCGGGCGTATTCCATCGTGAAGCGTTCGGCGGAGCCGGACACCACCTGTGCCACCCCCTCGCGCACGGCGGGCGGCAGGTCCGAGCGGGCGAGGCCGTCGGCGCCGCCGCCCACCGCGGGCACGCCGGCGTCGCCCCGGGCGGCGGCGGCGCGCCACGGGGCGTTGCCCATCGACACCGCCCCCGTCCGGTCGAGCACGACGATGTGCTCGGGCACGCTGTCGATGATGGTTTGCAGGCGTTCCTCGGCCTGCTTGGCCGCGGACACGTCGATGAAGGTCACCACCGCGCCGGCGATCGTGTGCTTGTCGCTGAGATAGGGAAGGATGCGGGTCAGCACCCAGCGCCCGTCGCGCACGCGCACATGGCGTTCGACCGCACCCTGGCGGTCGAAGACGGTGCGCACATCGGCCAGGAAGTCCGGGTGTTCCAGGTTGGTGGACAGATGGGTGATCGAGCGTCCGACGTCGCGCGTGATGATGTTGATGAACCGCGCCGCCGCCGGGGTGAAGCGGCGGATGATCAGCTCGGCGTCGAGGAACACCACGCCGATCTCGGTCGAGCGCAGCAGGTTGTCCAGGTCGGTGGTGATCTCGGTCAGTTCCTCAACCTTGGCCTGGTACTCGGCGTTGACGGAGTAGAGCTCCTCGTTCACCGATTGCAGCTCCTCGTTGGTGCTCTGCAACTCTTCGTTGGAGGCCAGCAACTCCTCGTTGGTCGCCTGCAACTCCTCGTTCGCGGTCTCCAGCTCCTCGATGGTTGCCTGCAGGTTCTCGCCGCGCGACAGCAACTCCTGCTCCAGCCCGCGGATGCGTTCGGCGGCGTCGGCGTTGAGGTCGAAATCGGCGTCCGACACCGCGGTCGCGGTGCGCAGCGCCGGCTCCAGCAGGACCAGGGCGTAGCGGCGGCCGGTCTTGCGCGATGTGAAGGGCTTGACCCGCAGGCCCAGGGCGCTCAGCCCCTCGCGGTCTCTGACCGGGATGTTGGCCAGCGCGAACTCCTCCGACGACCGGAAGGCCCGGTTGAGGGCCGTCCCGGCGACCATCGCCACCGCCGAGGGCAGCAGCTTCAGGGCGCTCAAGGTGGCTTCGCCCGGCGGCACCCGCAAGATCGGCCCGGCGTCGCCGAAGACATGCAGGATGTTCATCTGCTCGTTGATCAGCAGGCAGGGCGGCGCATAGGCCTTGAGCAGAAGCCCGATGGACTCGTCGATTGCCGCCGCTTCCTCGGTGGCCGGCGGAAGCGGGGCCTCGTCGGCGAGGCGGTGCGGCGCTGCGGACTGCGGCACCAGCAGGCGCGACAGGCGGTACGACCCGGCGCGCAGCGACTGGAACAGCTTGTTGCGGCTGTCGACGGTGTGGAACTCCGGAGCGAGGTCGCCGAGGGATTCGCTGGTCCCGAGGAACATGAACCCGCCCTGGCGCAACGCGTACTGGAACAGGCTCAGCACCTTTCGCTGCAAGGGCTGGTCCATGTAGATCAGCAGGTTGCGGCAGCTGATCAGGTCGATCTTGGTGAAGGGGGGATCCCGCATGATGTTGTGGGCGGCGAACACCACCATCCGCCGCAGGTCCCGCGACACCGTGTAGCGCTCGCCGCGCAGGTGGAAGAAGCGCTGCAGCCGCTCCGGCGACACGTCCTCGGCGATCGCCCGGGGGTACTCGCCGACGCTGGCGAACTCGATGGAATCCTGATCGATGTCCGTGGCGAAGATCTTCACGTCGACGGTGCGGCCGACCCGCTCCATGGCTTCGGTGAAGAGCATCGCCAGGGAGTAGGCTTCCTCTCCGGTGGCGCAGCCGCACACCCACACCCGGACCGTCTCCGGCGGGCTCACTTTGCGCACCAGCCCGGTGATCGCCTTTTCCGTCAGCGCCTGGAAGGCGGCCTCGTCGCGGAAGAAGCGGGTCACGCCGATCAGCATCTCCTTGTAGAGGGTGACCGTCTCGGCGTTGTTGCCGCGCAGCATGGCCGCGTAGTCGTCGAGGGTCTCCAGGCCCACCGCATGCATCCGGCGCTCGATCCGCCGCATCAGGGTGGCCAGCTTGTACAGTGAGAAATCGACGCCGGTGACGTTGCGGATCGAGGTGACGATCCGCGCCAGGGGGTCGCCACCGGGCTCGCGGCCGCGCGACGTCGGCAGCGCGCGTGCCTGCGCCAGAGCCTCCCGGGCGTGGGCGACGATGCGGTCGGGCAGGGCGTCGGGGGCCAGCACCGCGCCCATCTCGCCGGCGGCCAGGGCGCTGCGCGGCATCCCGTCGAACTGCGCCGTCTCCGGGTCCTGAACCGCCGTGAATCCGCCGGCCGCCTTGATCGCCAGCATGCCGCGCGTGCCGTCCGACCCGGTGCCCGACAGGATCACCCCGATGGCCAGGGAGCCCTGGTCCTGGGCCAGCGCGTTGAAGAAGATGTCGATGGGCAGGCTGAGACCCGAGCCGCTGTCCTTGGCGGTGAGGCGAAGGCAGCGGTCCACGATGGTCATGTGCTTGCCCGGGGGCAGGAGGTACACGGTGTTGCGCTGCACCGCCATGCCCTCGGCCGCCTGCAGCACCTCCATCCGTGTGTGCTTGGCCAGCAGATCGCCCATCAGGCTCTTGTGCACCGGGGACAGGTGCTGGACCACCACATAGGCGAGGTCGCTGTCGCGGGGCACGTGGTCGAAGAACCGCTGCAGGGCCTCCAGCCCCCCGGCCGAGGCGCCGATGCCGACGATGCAGCAGGGGCGCTCCTCGGCCGCGCCCGGCACGGACGCTGCCGGCACGGTGGCGGCCGGAGGGGTGGCGGGGACGGGGGCGGGAACGGTCGGTGGATCGGGGCGGTCGGACTGCACGGCGGTCGTCTGCTGTTTGGTTTTCAGTCGAAACTTATGCCGAACCCGGCGGCGGTGGAAGCGATTTTCTTGCCCGTGTCCAAACAGTTGTGGGGCGGGCCCGGCTGTTGGAAAGAGCACGTCAAGCGTCTCGATGAAAACATGGTGGGTCGCGCAATCGGGTCAATGTTGCCCAAAGTCCAGTCTGGGCGTTCGTCGGGTGGTGTGTATGCGGAACTCTATCAACTGGGGAGGATGGAGGCGCGCCATGCCGAGAGATCTATGCTGTTCGACAGGAAAACTCGACCCGTCGGGTTTCATCGCCGTGCGGTTGCGGCTCAAGGGATCGCCGATCCCCTGAGCGGACGCACCGGCGGGGCGGGCTCACCGCCCCAGGATGGCGCGGATCGCGTCGAAGAAGACGGGGATGGGGAACGGCTTGCGCAGGAACACGTCGTAGGCGGCGAAGCGGTGCTGGGCCGCCGCCTCGGGAACGGCGCTCATCAGGACGATGGGAATGTCCTTCCAGGACGGGGTCGCCCGCAGCCTCTGGCCGAGCGCCGCGCCGTCCATCAGCGGCATCATCAGGTCGGTCACGACGAGGTCGGGGACCACCTCCGTCAACCGCTCCAGGGCCTGGTGGCCGTTGGCCGCGGTGAACACACGGTACCCCTCGTCCTCCAGGAGGACGGAAAGGGCGCCGGCGATGCCGAACTCGTCTTCCACCAGAAGGATGGTCTTCACGCATCACTCCCGGTGTGGCGGCTGGTCGGGTGGAGGCGAACGGTCCGACGCCGGGTCCTCCGCCGAGTGGGCGAAGCCGCTGAGGATCCGCTCGTAGCCGGCAAAGGGGGCCAGGATGCGGATGCCCTCGTCGGTGATGGCGAACTCGTGCAGCGCCGGGTCGAAGCCACTGTCGCGGACCTTGAGAATGGATATAAGCCGCCGCGTGCGGCCTTCGATCTCCACGTAGCGCAGGGCGACCATGCTTTCCGCCAGGGCCGAGATGCCGTGCACCGGCACCTCCAGCGTCGGCCCGAACAGGTTGTTGGATTCCATGGTGTAGATGACGGTGACGCCGCGGGCGCGCAATTCGTTCGACAGCACCGAGACGAAGCGGCTGATGCGCTCCGGCGAGGCCGCCGACTCGATGATTGCCCCGAGCCCGTCCACCAACAGGCGGCGGGCGTTCCGGTTCCGCACCGCATCGAGCAGCCGGTATGCCACCTCGTCGAGAAGGGTCTCGCCCTGCGCCTGCCAGACGATCTCGACCGCCCCGCTCTCCTGCAGCCCCTTGAGGTCGATGCCCAGGGACTCCGCCTTGATCCGCAGGCGCGCCGGGGTTTCATAGAAGCCGAACAGCACGCCCGGTTCGTCGGGGCGGCAGCGCGACAGGAAATGCAGGCCGATGGTGGTCTTGCCGATGCCGGTCGAGCCGAAGACGGCGGTCGTCGTCCCCTCCACCAGGCCGCCGCCCAACAGGTCGTCCAGCCCGGTGACGCCGGACGTCACCCGGTTGCGGGTCGCCGGCGCGTCACCGGACGGGGTGGCGAAGGCGGCCTCGATGCGGGGGAAGACCACCAGCCCGTCGCCGGTGATGCGGACGGCGTGGCGGCCGCGCAGGGAGCCGCTGCCGCGGAACTTGCGGACCTGCAGGCTGCGCTCGGTGCGCACGTCGAACAGGCGGTCGTCCAGCTCGATCAGCCCGTCGACCATGGTGTGTTCGGGGCTGACCCGCCCGCTGCCGCCGCTGGTCAGCAGGAGCACCGTGCACTCGTTGAGCGCCGCGTGCATCTGCACCTCGTGGATGAACTTCTTGAACTCGCGGTCGGAGGTGGCCGATTCCTCCGCGGCGATCAGCCCGTCGAGCACAAGCAGGCTGGCGGGCTGGCCGCGGATCTCGCGGCGGAGCAGGTCGAGCAGCCCCTTGAGCCCCTCGTCCTCCAGCATCCGGAACGCGCTGACGTAGTAGAGGCGGTCCGGAATCACCGATTCGTCGAAGAAGCTCATGGTCCGCAGGTGCTGCAGCATCCGGGCGTGCGATTCGGCGAGCAGGGTGATGTAGACCGTGCGGCCGCCGCCGGCCACGTGGTTGAAGCACATCTGGTTGGCCAGGATGGTCTTGCCGGCACCCGGCACGCCCTGGACGATGTACACCCCGCCTTTCAGCAACCCGCCCTGCAACACCCGGTCGAGGCCGGCGATGCCGGTCGGGACGCGCGGGAGATGCATGTCTTGCTGCTGCTCGATCATGGGAAAGGCTGTCCGCTCACAGTTGCGTCCGCAAGGCTGCCGTGGCCGCGCCAGGCCATGGCCACCGGGTTTCGTACGACGGCGATGCTAACCCGGTGCCCGCCGAGATGCGAGCGGACAAGGCCGGTTATGACGGGATCCGGTCGATTTGTGTACAAGCGGAAAGAGCTACGCCGGAAGTCGGTGCGTCACGGGGCGAGCGTCGCCAGGTCGCCGATGCGTGGGCGCAGCACCACGGCGCGGCGCCGGTCCCTGGCCGGGAGAAGCGGGCGGCGTCTTCCAACGTGCGCCCGACGGGCGCGACCCAAGGATCGAGCGATGGATGCCATCACCGGCCTGGCCGGCCCGGCCCCGCGGGTGCTGCTGCTCGCGCTGGTCTTCGCGGCGACGGTGCTGGCGGTGCCGGGGGTGGCGTCCCTGGTCGGCCGGCGGCGCCGGCCGGCCGGGGCGTCGGCTGACGGGCGCGCGCCGCTGCGCCTTCGGCTGTTGCGGGCCGGCTGCACCGGCAGCGGGGCGGTGGCCACCTGTCAGGCGGCGCGGGTCGCCCTCGCCCTGGCCGGAGCGGTGGGCGGTGCGGCCCTGCCGCCGCCGTCCCTCGATGGCGCCGGCGCCGCGGCGCTGCTCGCCGCCGTGGCCGCCGGTCCGGCGGCTCAGCAGAAGCCGGCGCGGCCGAGCAGGGTGTAGAAGTCGCGCAGGGCGCGCTGCTGCATCGCCGGGTCGACGATGTCGGAGACGTAGCGCGTCTCGAAGTTGGGCTGGCGGAGGTGGTCGACGACGCGGCGGCGCACCATGTCGAGTGCCTTGCGGCTTTGCAGCGTGCCCGGCGCGCAGAGCTGGATCAGCCGGTTGGCGCGCAGGCGCAGCAGGTCGTCGGGGTTGTCGAGCCGCTCGACCACCCGGCTGTTCAGGATGTAGGTGCACAGGATCTCGTCGAGGTTGTCGCAGAGATGGCCGCGCATCGGTTCGGGCAGCGGCGAATCGGTGGCCTGGACGAACAGCCGGGTCAGCTCCTCCAGGTTGTTCTTGATCGGCTGGTTGCGGTCGACGAAGCGGCCCGCCGCGTTGACGTCCCCGGTGAGGTGGTCCAGCGTGGCCGTCACGTCGTCCTGGTGCTGGCGGCCCAGGTCGGACCCGGCCAGCGCCATCAGGAAGCGCACGCGGTCCTTGGCGTCGGGCAGGCGTGCCGGGACCTCGGCGATGGCCTGGCGCCGGCCGACGGCGCCGCCGGCCTGCAAGAAGCGCATGTAGCGCTGGACCAGGGCCTCCGCCATGGCCGGGCCGCCGAACACCCCGTCGGTGGTGACGGCGGCCGTCATCACCGTGTCGAAGGCGGCGCGTTCGCCCTCCGGATCGGGGCGGTTGAGGGGCTGGGTGCCCTTGAGCTGGCGGCGGACGAGGTCGACCAGGATGTGCCGGGTCTCGTCGAGGTCGTGGAAGGCCAGCAGTTCGCTGAGCTGCAGCGCCCGGTCGTCCTCGCCGCGGTCGACCGGCGACAGCCGGCCGCGCGACAGGTCCATCAGGCTGCAGAGCGCGGCGGCCAGGCTGCGCTGCATGCCCAGCAGCTCCTGCACCACCGACGGCGCCCCCAGCACGTCGGCGATCACCCCGTCGACCAGCGCCAGGGGGCGGTCCACCAGGCCGCCGTCCTGGCGCACCAGTTCCGCCAGGAAATCGAGCTTGGCGAACCAGTTGCGCATCTGCACGAGGTCGCGGGCCAGCACGGTGCGGGTCAGGAAGTCGTGATCCTCCGGCGGTGCGGAGGCCACCAGCGCCTCGTAGGCCGGCCGCAGCCCGCTGACGGTGATGTCCGGCAGGTCCTTGCGGGCCGCGGCGGTGCGGCTGCGCTCGGTCATCGCGTCGATGACGGCGTGGATCTCGTCGCGCCGCGTGCGGCCGTCGCCGCCGCTGCGGTCGGCCTGCAGCGCCGCCACCCGGCCGACCGCGGACGGCACCAGGTTGTCCTTGTCGCGCAGCCGCTTCAGCTCGCCGTAGTTGTGCATGATCTCGGTCGGCGTCACCACCATGCGCTCGGTGTAGCCGCGCAGCAGGCGGTTCATCACCATGCGGCTGTCGACCGCGTAGTACTCCTCCATCCGCTGGCAGACCTGGGGTGCGTCGTCGATCGGCGCCACCTGGATGGTGTTGGCGGCCGGGCTGCGGAACTCCGACGCCAGCTCGGTCTCCACATGCCGGCCGTCGGGGCGCCGCCAGTCGCGCACGACCCGGTATCCTTCGGCCTTGGCCGATGACAGCAGCCGCTTGCCATGGTCGCGGGCCTGGGCCTCGTCGTCGAACCGACCGTCCAGCACCCAATGGTCGACCTTGTACACCTGGACTTCGTAGCTGCTGGAACCGACGGCCATGCTCCCGCCCCCGATGATGCGCTTGGCGAGGGGCTCCCGGCGCAACGGGAGGTGTACGAATTTTCGGTCGATATTCGGATAATTTCAATGACAATGTGAGGTGCTGGCCGCCGCGCCGAAAACCGGCCGATGCTGCGCCGCCGCAGCCTTTTCCGTTTGCACGGGGTGGGGTTCGTCGGCTATTCACCGGCCCCGTGCGTCCGACGCACGAGCCAGCGCACCCCGCGGGGCCGAAACCCGACCGGACCGGAACCATGTCCCACACCCTGAGCACCGCCCTGCTGCCCACCGGCCTGCACGACGTGCTGCCGCCGGACGCGGCGCACGAGGCGGCGGCCGTGGAGCGGCTGATGGCCGAGTTCGCCGGGCAGGGGTACGAGCGGGTCAAGCCGCCGCTGGTGGAGTTCGAGGAAGGGTTGCTGGCCGGTCCCGGGGCCGCCATGGCGCAGCAGACGTTCCGCCTGATGGACCCGGTGTCCCAGCGCACCATGGGCCTGCGCGCCGACATCACCCCGCAGGTCGCGCGCATCGCCACCTCCCGCCTGGCCCGCACGGCGCGGCCGCTGCGCCTGTGCTACGCCGGGCAGGTGCTGCGGGTGAAGGGCTCGCACCTGCGCCCGGAGCGTCAGCTGGCCCAGGCCGGGGTCGAGCTGATCGGCGCGCTGGAGCCGGAGGGCGATGCGGAGGTGATCCTGCTCGGCGCCCGGGCCCTCGACGTGGTCGGGGTGCGCCACGTCTCGGTCGACCTGTGCGTGCCCACCATGGTGCCGCTGGTGTGCCGCGGCCTGGGCCTGGCCGAGGAGACGACGCGGGCGCTGCGCGCCGCGCTCGACCGCAAGGACGCCGCCGCCGTGGCGGCGGTGGGCGGGCCGGCGGCGGAGCTTCTGGACACCCTGATGGACGCCTCCGGCCCGGCCGACCGGGCGATGGCCGCGCTGGCCGTGGTCGACCTGCCGGAACCGGCCGAGAAGGACCGCCGCCGCCTGACCGAGGTGATGCGCCTGCTGCGGGCCGCCCGCCCGGATCTGACGGTGACCGTCGACCTGGTGGAGCACCGCGGGTTCGAGTACCAGACCGGCCTGTCCTTCACCCTGTTCGCCCGCGGCGTGCGGGCGGAGCTGGGGGTCGGCGGGCGCTACCGCGCCGGCGCCGGCGCCGGGGTGACCAACGGCGGGACCGAGGGCGAGCCGGCCACCGGATTCTCCCTCTACCTCGATTCCGTCCTGCGCGCCGTGCCGGTGCCGCACCCGGCGCGCCGGGTGTTCCTGCCCCACGGCACCGCACCGGCGGTGGGCGAGGCGCTGCGCGCCGACGGCTGGGTCACCGTGGCGGGCCTGGGGCCGGCCGCCGACCTGGTGGCCGAGGCCCGCGCCCAGCGCTGCACCCATATCCATGACGGCGGCCCTCACGGCGGCCACGCCGGCGGCGCGCCGACGCTGTTGGACTAGACGGTCAAACGCCCGCCGGCGACGGCGGGGCGAGACGCTCGAAGACCCCGCCCGCGACGGGCGGGGATGCACGGAACCCGGATACCGCGGAGAGAGAGATGGCCAACGTGGCTGTGGTCGGCGCCCAGTGGGGCGACGAGGGCAAGGGCAAGATCGTCGACTGGCTGTCGAGCCGGGCCGACGTGGTGGTGCGCTTCCAGGGCGGCCACAACGCCGGCCACACCCTGGTGATCGGCGACGTCGTCTACAAGCTGAGCCTGCTGCCGTCCGGCGTGGTCCGCCCGGGCAAGCTGGCGGTGGTCGGCAACGGCGTGGTCTTCGACCCCTGGGCCTTCCTGCGGGAGGTCGACTCGATCCGCGAGAAGGGGGTCACGGTCACGCCTGAGAACCTGCTGGTGGCGGAGAACGTGCCGCTGATCCTGCCGGTCCACGGCGCCGTCGACCGCGCCCGCGAGGAGGCGCGCGGCGCCTCCAGGATCGGCACCACCGGGCGCGGCATCGGTCCCGCCTATGAGGACAAGGTGGCGCGCCGGGCCATCCGGCTGTGCGACCTGGCCGACCCGGCCACCCTGCCGGAGAAGGTCGACCACCTGCTGTTCCACCACAACGCCGTGCTGCGCGGCCTGGGCGCCACCGAGGTGACCCCGGCCGAGATCATCGACCCGCTGACCGAGGTGGCGCCCAAGATCCTGCCCTTCGCCACCGTGGTGTGGCAGCGCCTGGACGAGCTGCGCCGCGCCGGCAAGCGCATCCTGTTCGAGGGCGCCCAGGGGGCGATGCTGGACATCGACCACGGCACCTACCCCTACGTCACCTCCTCCAACACGGTGGCCGGCAACGCCGCCTCGGGTTCGGGCATCGCGCCGCGCGCCATCGGCTACGTCCTGGGCATCTGCAAGGCCTACACCACCCGCGTCGGCTCCGGCCCCTTTCCGACCGAGCAGGACAACCCGGTGGGCGACCTGATCGGCCAGCGCGGCCGGGAGTTCGGCACGGTGACCGGGCGCAAGCGCCGCTGCGGCTGGTTCGACGCCGTGCTGGTGCGCCAGGCCATCAAGACCGGCGGCATCGACGGCATCGCGCTGACCAAGCTCGACGTGCTGGACGGGCTGGACGAGATCAAGGTGTGCGTCGGCTACCGCCTCGACGGCCAGGAGCTCAACCACCTGCCGGCCGCCGCCTCGCTGCAGGCCCGGGTCGAGCCGGTCTACGAGAGCTTCGAGGGCTGGAAGGAGAGCACCCAGGGGGCGCGCTCCTGGGCCGACCTGCCGGCCCAGGCGGTGAAGTACGTGCGCCACATCGAGGAGCTGATCCAGTGCCCGGTGGCGCTGCTCTCCACCAGCCCCGAGCGCGACGACACCATCCTGATGCAGGACCCGTTCGAGGACTGACGCGCGTCCTTTGAGACCGCACGGCCCGAGGCGCGTCGCGCCTCGGGCCGTGCGATGTCGGGTCGCCCGGGACCCTCCCGGTCACGTCCCTTCGATGGCGCAGGCGCCGGTCACGGCGGCATGGCGTGGCACTGCTGCGGGGAAATGCCGGGATCGGCCGAGGGCGGTATCACCACCCAGGACCGGATGATGGTTTCGAGATCCTTCAGGACGCCAGGGGAACGCTCCAGAGCGAGCAATGCGTCGAAGAACGTCACGCTGAGAACTGAACGCGACGACATCGCGCGTGAAACCCGGACTCGGCGCCCCAAATTTCTTCCACGGAAAACAAAGGGGTCCGATGCATGAACGATGACGGGAAGACCGAACAGGAACGGTGGTGACGGGTGCACGTAAATGCGGTCGCCCGGCGAGTTCGCCACCATCACGAAGCCACCATCCCGTCGGATTGCCCAGTCGTCGCTCCAAGGACCTCCCCGTCGGGCAAGCAGATCGCACCACTGGTCGATGCTCGCCGGCCGGTCATGGGCTGAGATGAAAACGACACCACTGACCCGTCCGGGCGCGAGGTCCGCAGTCGCCCGGTTCAGATCGAGACTGACAGAGCGGACGGCGCACCACCCGTCCAGGTCGATGGCGCGTTTCCAGCGGCGCTGATCGAACCAGCCCACGTTCGGCTTCGCGTCCGCCGGCACGGCCAGGGCGAGGTCGCCGATCTTCAAGCGAATGGTTCCGTCGGCGGCGCGGCAGGCGTCGGGTGGCGGGAAACCGGGTCCGAAGACCCGCAGGAAGACAAAGAACGCCACCACGGCAACGATGAACAGCGCGATCAGGGCGCTGGTCTCGACCGCGAGCCGGCCAGCGACGCAGAGCACGATCCTCGCGGGAGCGACGAACCGGCGCGGGAATCCAGCGGTACTGCGGGGTTCGCTCACGCCATGCCCCATGTTCTTGCGCCCGCGCCGCGCCTGGCCCGTCCGCTGCGACGGGAGCGTTGGAATTGCATCCATCGTGAGTCGGATGGAGCGCTGGTCATGGCGGGGCGGCGCTGCACTGGTGGTCTGAGATGCCAAGATCCGCCGACGGTGGCGCCACCTTCCAGGAGTGGATCGCGGCCTCGAGCGCATTCAGCACGGCGGGGGCGTGGTCCAGGGGGAGGGTCGTGTCGGAAAAACGCATGTCCAGCACGGTGTTTGCCGACATTGCGCGAAGAATCCGGATGCCCCGGCCTTCGCTTTTCCCGGAGATGAGAACGTACGGGTGGCGATTTACCCAGGCAACGCCGGGCAGACCGAAGAACGACGGCGGTGATGGGGTGCCATCCACCCGGCTCGCCCGTGCGTCCTGCATCAGCTGGAAATCACCCTCCTGCCCGACGATGCCGGCCGTGTCCAAGGCGCCGCCGTCCTGTCCGGCGCTCAGACGGCACCAGAAATCCCGCTCCGTCGCCTGAGTGTCCTTTTTCAGGATCACGGTGATCGACGGCTTTTCGGGGCCGGGATCGGCAGGTCTTGAAGCAACGGCGACCGTCATGACCCGCACCTTGCACCACCCGTCCGGGCCCCTGACGGACTTCTGTCCGGTGGGCCGTTCGAAGAACAGGACATGGGGCTTCGCCCGCGCCGGCACGGCCAAGGCGAGGTCGCCGATCCTGACATGCGCGCTCCCATCGCCCGCCAGACACTCGTCAACATCCAATATCGGTGGCTCCGGCCAGCCGGGCGCGAACAGGCGATACGCCACGACCAAGCCGGCGAGAATCGCGATCAGGACGCCGGTCCTGATCAGAACCCAGCGCGCGAGGTGCCGAGCGCAGCGCATGGACCGGACCGCGTGACGAGGATCCTGTCGGCCAGCGGTTTCGCGACCGGCCGCTGTGCGCGGGGTCGGACTTGGCCCGGTACGGTCATCTCGCGTCCTCCTGGTGCACCGGTGGGCCGTCGCCGACGTGCGGAGGGGCCCGTTTCCCCCGCGCCATGGGGCAGGCGGAGCCCTGTCCACGTCCCTTTGCCATTGTCTCTTCCTGGGAAACATCTGTGTGCAGGCTCTCGATTGACCCGCCCCCCGCCCCGCCCCGCCCCACCCCGGCGCCGGCTGTGTGTGCGAATGGTTTCCAGGGGGTTGATGTTTCGGGCGGTTCCAGGGCCGCCCCCGACGACACCCCTCGACGGCGGGGCCAATAAGGCGTTATGTCCCTGTGCGGGTCCGCCGGACCCCGCATCGCCGTCCGCCAGCGAGGGAACAGCCAACCGCCATGCCGTCCGATGCCCAGACCGTGGCCGCGGCCGGCTCCGCGGGGATGACGAGCGAACCGGTCAAGCTGGCCGAGCGCTACGAGATCCTGCCGGGCTCGCCGCTGGCGGTGCTGAACACACCGGGCGGCAACGCCTACGGTGCCCGCTCGCTGCGCGACAAGCGGGTGGAGACCTTCGCCATCGTCTGCTCGGGCACCGTGCTGCCGCGCAGCGACGTGGTGTCGACCTTCGCCAACGTCGACAACCCCGCCCACATGCGGCTGTTCGACTGGGGTGTCATCGACTGGCCGCCCGACAAGGTGCGGCGCTACTGCCTGGTGTTCGAGCGGCCGCTGGGCAAGCGGCTGATGAACGCGATTACCGAGGCGGTCGAGCCGATGCCCGAGGACCACCTGACCCGCAACGTGGTGCAGCCGGTGGTGGCGCTGCTGCGCGAGCTGTCGAGCCGGGGCCTGGTGCACGGTGGCGTCCGGCCCACCAACATGTTCTACCGCGACCTCACCGCGGGGGCCCTGATGGTCGGCGAATCGGTGTCGACGCCGCCCGGCTACGGCCAGCCGCTGATCATGGAGACGGTCGAGCGCGGCATGACCAGCCCCTCGGCGCGGGGCACCGGGACCATCGCCGACGACCTCTATTCCCTGGGCGTGACGCTGCTGATCCTGCTGCTCGGCCGCAACCCCGTGGCCAGCCTCGACGACGACACGATCCTGCAGGCGAAGATCGAGCGCGGCTCGTTCCCGGCCCTGGTCGGCCAGATGCGCCTGCCGCTGGGCATCGGCGAGGTGATCCGCGGCCTGATGGTCGACGATCCCAAGCAGCGCTGGAGCCTGAACGACCTCGACCTCTGGCTGTCGGGGCGCCGCCTCAGCCCCAAGCAGCCGCAGATCCCGCGCCGCGCCGCCCGCCCGGCGGAGTTCCAGGGGCAGGAGTATTGGCACTGCCGCACCCTGTCGCGGGCGCTGGCCCGCCACCCCGCGGCGGCGACCCAGGTGATCGAGAGCGGCGAGCTGGACAAGTGGCTGCGCCGCAGCATGTCCGACGACGTCCGCGCCGAGGCGGTCGCCAGCGCCATCCAGACCGCCGGCGGCGGCAAGGGCGGCTCGATGGCGGAACGGCTGGTGTCGCGGGTGTGCATGGCGCTGGACCCGGCGGCGCCGATCCGCTACCGCGGCAAGGCGTACATGCTGGACGGCATCGCCGCGGCGATGGCCGAATCCTTCCTGCGCGGGGAGTCGCCGCAATCGGTGGCCGAGGTGGTGTCCAACCAGCTCCCCATGTTCTGGGTCAACGTCCAGTCGGATTTCCGGCCGGAGTTCGTGCCGCTGGTGCACAGCTTCGACCAGTGGCGGTCGTTCCTCGACCGCACCGCGCCGGGCCTCGGGCTGGAGCGCACGCTCTACGAGATGAACCCGACCATGCCCTGCGTCAGCCCCCTGGTGCTGGGCCAGTACCCGCTGACCCCGGGGGACGTGCTGCGTGCCCTGGAGTGGGCGGCATCGGGCGGCGAGCGCGGCAAGGAGCCCATCGACCGCCACATCGCCGCCTTCCTGGCCGCCCGCCACAAGCGCACCGAGGAGATGCTGTACGCCCAGCTCGCGCCCACCAGCGATCCGCTGCGGCGCACCATCGCCATGCTGACCATCCTGGCCGAGGTCCAGGTGCGCACCGGCACGGCCCCGCTGCCCCACCTCTGCGCCTGGATGGTGTCGCTTCTCGACCCCGCCTTCCGCCGCTTCCACAGCCGGCCGCACCAGGACGACGTGCGCCGCCAGGCGGAGGTCGCGGCCCATGGCGGGCGCCTCGCCGATCTCCTGAAGATCGTCGACGACCCCGACAGCCTGCGCCAGGACCGGGCCGATTTCGAGGCGGCGCAGATCTCCTACCGCGAGGCCGACGGGGAGATCGAGAAGCTGCGCGACCTGATCTCCGACCGCGACGGCATCGCCGAGGGCACGGGGCGGCAGGTGGCCGCCGTCATCTCGAGCCTGGTGTCGACGGTCCTGGTCGCCGGCATCATCCTGTTCTACGCGTTCTGAGGGAAGGCACGACGACCCATGGCCCGTTCCCGCCCCCCCGTCCGCAGCGCCAAGCGCGCGAAGAAGCGCGGCGGTCCCTGGCTCTTCCTGCTGCTGATCCTGCCCGCGGCCCTGGTGGTGCTGCCGACCACCATCGTCTTCGGCCTGGGCATGGTGCCCACCGTCGTCGCCTACATGATCGACCGCGATCCCGACAAATCGGCGCCGATCACCGTCGGCGGGCTCAATTTCTGCGGCTGCATGCCGTTCGCCATCGACCTCTGGAAGACCGGCCACACCGCCGGCGCGGCGCTCAAGGTGTTCGGCGACCCGCTGTCGTGGCTGATCATGTACGGGGCGGCCGGGCTGGGCTGGGCGCTCTACTACGGCATCCCGCCGGCCATCGCCAGCGCCGAGATCATGCGCGCGGAGAAGCGCGTGGAGGCCCTGCGCTCCCAGAAGGCCAAGCTGGTCCAGGAGTGGGGGCCCGACGTCACCGGCCGCGGCCAGGACGACGACGGGTCGGAGATCGGGTCGGCGCTGGGCTAGCCGAGCGGCAGCCGGCGGGGCGGCGGCCGGGGCCGGGAAAGCGGGCGGGCGGTGTCAGCCCACCAGCTTCTGCTCCAGCGCGGCGCTGCGGATCGCCTTCTGCAGCTTCTCGAAGGCGCGCACCTCGATCTGGCGCACCCGCTCGCGGCTGATGCCGTACTTCTGCGACAGGTCCTCCAGGGTGGTGGGGTCGTCGCGCAGGCGCCGCTCGGCCAGGATGTGGCGCTCGCGCTCGTTCAGGTTTTCCATGGCCCGGGTCAGCAGCTTGCGGCGCTTGCCCAGCTCCTCCTGCTCGGCCAGGCTGATCTCCTGGTTGGCGGTCTCGTCGACCAGCCAGTCCTGCCACTCGCCCTCGCTCTCGGCCCGCAGCGGGGCGTTGAGGGAGTGGTCGGGGGTGGCCAGCCGGCGGTTCATCGCCACCACGTCCTGCTCGGGCACCGCCAGCTTGTCGGCGATGGCCTTGACCGTCTCCGGCGGCAGGTCGCCCTCGTCGATCGCCTGCATCTGGCCCTTGAGCTTGCGCAGGTTGAAGAACAGCTTCTTCTGCGCCGCCGTGGTGCCTATCTTCACCAGCGACCAGGAATGCAGGATGTATTCCTGGATCGCCGCACGGATCCACCACATCGCGTAGGTCGCCAGGCGGAAGCCGCGGTCGGGGTCGAAGCGCTTGACCGCCTGCATCATCCCGACATTGCCCTCGGAGATCAACTCCGACACCGGCAGGCCATAGCCGCGATAGCCCATGGCGATCTTCGCCACCAGGCGCAGGTGGCTGGTGACCAGGCGGTGGGCCGCGTCGGAATCGCCATGCTCCTGCCAGCGCTTGGCCAGCATGAACTCCTCCTGCGGCTCCAGCATCGGGAAGGTGCGGATCTCCTGCAGGTACCGCGACAGGTTGCTTTCGGAACTGACCGCCGGAATGCTCGGCAGCGTCGCCATGTGATCCTCTCCCGGCGGGCGTGCCCCGTGTCCCCTCGTCGGGGATGGCGAACGACCGCTCCTCCTTGATCGGCGGACCCGCCCGGGGGCGGTCCCGCCATCGCCTAGAATACCCCACGCCCGCACAGGGGCACAGCCCCCTTTGTCGGCGGGGCGCGGGGCGTCGTCGGACCGTCCTCCTATGAACGCTCCAACCCGTCGATCAATTCCTGGATGTCCGGCGCCATGGCCACGGCAAAGCGGACCGGCTCGGCACGGGACGGGTGGACGAAGGCGAGGCCGACGGCGTGCAGCGCCTGGCGCGGGAAGCCGACGAGCCGGGCCCGCGCCGGTTCCGGCAGCGCCGCGGCGTTGGCGCCGCGCGGGCGTGCCGGGCGGCCGCGGCCGTAGAGCGGGTCGCCGACCACGGGATGGCCGAGGTGGGCCATGTGGACGCGGATCTGGTGGGTGCGCCCGGTCTCCAGCACGCATTCCACCAGCGCCACGGCGCGGCCCCAGGCGCGCAGCACGCGGTAGCGGGTGACGGCGCGCTTGCCGGTCGCCCCGGACACCACCGCCATCTTCTTGCGGTCGGCCGGGCAGCGGCCGATCGGCGCGTCCACCACGCCGTCCCTGGGCGACGGCACGCCCCAGACCAGGGCATGGTAGGTGCGGCTCAGGGTGCGGCCGGCGAACTGCTCGGTCAGGGCGTGGTGGGCACGGTCGTTCTTGGCGACGACCATCAGGCCGCTGGTGTCCTTGTCCAGGCGGTGCACGATGCCGGGCCGACGCACCCCGCCGATGCCCGACAGGCTGGCCCGGCAATGGGCCAGCAGCGCGTTGACCAGGGTGTTGTCCGGGTTGCCGGCGGCGGGATGGACCACCAGGCCGGCGGGCTTGTCGATCACCAGCACGTCCTCGTCTTCGTGGACGACGCAGAGGGGGATGTCCTGGGCCTCGGGCGTCGCGGGTTCAGCTTCGGGGACGAAAATGTCGAAACCTTGACCGGGTTTGACCCTCTGGGAGGCGTCGGCTATGGTCCGCCCGTCGAGCCGGACGTGGCCTTGTTCCAGCAGCGCCCGCACGCGCGACCGCGACAGGTCCGGGACCTGCGCCGCCAGGACCTTGTCCAGCCGCTCGCCGGCCGCCTCGGGCGGCACGGTGCCGCCGTGGCGGGCGCCGCCGGCGCCGGCGTCCGGATCGGGCTCGGGACCGGCGCCAGACTCGGGCCCGGGGTCGCCGTCGGGCGTCCGGTGCTCAGGAACCGCGGTCATGGTCCGCCCCTCGCCGTGCTCTGTCACCACCGTGGACCCGATCCGTGCGCGTTCTCAAGGCCGCCATCATCATCATGGGTGTGTTCATCGTCGCCGGATACGCGTATCTCGGCCTCGAAGTCTACAAGCGAATGACCGGTGCCGGCGCGCCGGCGGAGCCGGGGGAGGAGCGCCCGCTGCCGGTCACCGCCGCCGGAGAGGTGGCGCTGGGCCTGCCGGCCGGCAGCCGCATCGCCGAGATGCTGGCGGTGGGGAACCGCGTGGTGCTGCGGGTGGCGCTGCCCGAGGGCGACCGGCTCTTCGTGCTGGACCCCCGCGACGGCGCGGTCACCGCGGTGGTGACCACCGGTGCGCCCCCCACCACCGCCCCCCCCACCGCCGCCTCCACCGACATCGACACCGGCACCGACGCCGGCACCGACGCCGGGCGACGGGGGGCGCCGTGACCGGCTACGACTTCCGCAGCGACAACGTCGCCGGCGCCGTGCCGGAGGTGGTCGACGCCCTCGCCGCCGCCGCCCGCGGCACCGCCGCCCCCTACGGCGACGACCCGTGGACCGCCCGCGTCGGCGCCCGCCTGGCCGGGCTGTTCGAGACCGAGGTGGCGGTGTTCCCGGTGGCCACGGGCACGGCGGCCAACGCGCTGGCCCTGTCGGCGCTGACCCCGCCCTACGGGGCGATCTACTGCCACGCCGCCAGCCACATCGACCACGACGAATGCGGGGCGCCGGTGCTGTTCACCGGCGGCGCCAAGCTGGTCGGCCTGCCGGGCGACCATGGACGCCTCGCCGCCGCCACTCTGGAACGCGCGCTGGACGGCGCCGGGAGCGGCGTCGTCCACCACGTCCAGCCCGCCGCGATCAGCCTCTCCCAGGCCACCGAGGCGGGCACCGCCTACCGCCCCGACGCGGTGGCGGCGCTGGCCGCGGCGGCCCATGGCCGGGGACTGGCGGTGCACATGGACGGCGCCCGGTTCGCCAACGCGCTGGCGTTCCTCGGCTGCACGCCGGCCGAGGCGACCTGGAAGGCGGGCGTCGACGTGCTGTCGCTGGGCGCCACCAAGGGCGGCGCCTTCGCCGCCGAGGCGGTGATCTTCTTCCGCCGCGACCTCGCCGCGGATTTCGGCTACCGGCGCAAGCGGGGGGGCCACCTCGTGTCGAAGATGCGCTTCATCTCCGCCCAGCTCGACGCCTGGCTGGCCGACGGCCTGTGGCTGCGCCTGGCCGGCCACGCCAACGCCATGGCCCGGCGCCTGGCGGCGGGGCTGGCGGCGGTGCCGGGAGCGGCGCTGGCGCATCCGGTCGAGGCCAACGAGGTGTTCGTGGCCCTGCCGCCGCCGGTGGTCGCCGCCCTGGAGGCGGCCGGCTTCGGCTTCCACCGCTGGGACGGCCCGGTGGTGCGGCTGGTGACCGCCTTCGACACGCCGCCGGCCGCGGTGGATGCGCTGCTGGCGGCGGCGCGCGCCGCGGCGGACCGAGCCGCCACGGCCTGAGCGGTCAATCCGCCGTCCGCGACGCCGGCTGCGCCGGCGCCCCGGGCTGGGCGGCGTCCCGGGGGGCGGCGTCCCGGGGGGCGGTGGTCAACGCGGTGTTCTCCAGCGGGAAGGTGAGGGTGAACAGGGTGCCGTGGTCGTCGCGGATCGCGTGGGTGCCGCCGATCTGGCGCACCAGGCCGCGCACCAGCCGGGTGCCCATACCGCCGGCCCCGATCCTGCCAGCGCCGATCCCGACGCCGTCATCGCGCACCCGCAGCACGGCGTGTCCCCCGTCCAGGGGGTCGAGGCTGACGGCGATGGTGCCGGCCCGCCCGGCGGGGAAGGCGTGCTTGAAGGCGTTGGTGACCACCTCGTTGACGATGAGGCCGAGCGGCAAGGCCAGATCCGCGGCGACCCGGACCGGGGCGAGGCGGCATTCGACGGTCACGGCGGCGCCGTGGCCGTCGCGCAGCCCGTCCATCAGGGTGCGGATGTACGCGGCGATGTCGACCTGGTCGTACTGGTCGGAGCGGTAGATGTGCTCGTGCACCGCCGACATCGCGGCGATGCGACGGGTCAGCTCCTCCTTGCCCTCGGCCGGGCCGGGCTGCAGGTGGACCAGCGCGGACACGGTCTGCAGGTTGTTCTTCACCCGGTGGTGGATCTCGCGGAACAGGGTGCGGTTCTGCTCCAGCGCCCCGGCCAGGGCGCCGCGGATGCGCTCCTCGCGCCGCAGCAGGTGGACGACCCACAGCGAGACGGCGAGCAGCGCCAGCGCGATCGGGGCGGCGAGCAGGGCCACTTCGGCCAGGCGCTGCCAGGCGTTGCCATCCCGCGCGCTGGCCGGGATGCCGACCACCGCGACCAGCGGCAGCCCGTCGACGCGCCGGTAGCCGACCACCCGCGACACCCCGTCGGCGGGCGAGGCCTCGGCGGTGTAGACGCCTTCCGGCGACTCGGGCAGATGGTCGGTGAACAGCACGTAGCCCGACAGGTCGAGGGGCCGGTCGGGCAGGGGAAAGCGGGCGACCAGGCGTCCGTCGTCGCGCAGCAGCCCCACCGACGACCCCGGACCCAGGTTCAAGGAGCCCCAGAACTGCGCCAGCAGGTCGGCCGGGACGTAGATGATCACCGCCCCGACGAACCGTCCCTCGCGCTCAAGACGCCGGCCGACGGGGAACAGCTTGCGCCCGGAGACCTTGCCGACGAGGAAGGAGCCGACGTGCCACTCCGCGCCGGTCCGCAGCGCCTGGAAATAGTCCCGGTCCCCGACGTTGACCGCGCCCATCTCCGGCTCGTTGGTCAGCAGGGAGTCGCCGTTGGCGTCGAACACCCAGACGTGGACGGAACCGGGGAGGAACGCCACCGCGTCCTTGATGTCCTGGACGCTGGGCGTCTTGAACAGGTCGAGCCGGCTCTCCACGCGGTCGGCCACCCGGCGCAGGGCCTGGTGGTTGGCCTCGATCAGCCAGCGGACGTGGGCGGCCGCGGTGTAGGCGGCCGCCGACGCGCGCGCCTCCACGGCGGCCTGGGCGTCGCGCCGGCCTTGCCAGACCAGAACCGCGGCCAGCCCCGCCACCAGCACCAGCAGCAGGCCGACCATGGCCGCCGCGGCGACGACGGCGCGGCCTGCCGGCCCTGACGCAAGCGGGTCGCGCAACGGGCGGTCGGGCGGAAGGCCGGCGGGCACGCGACATGTTCCTCCTGGCAGAACGGGCAATTGTGCGCCACCCCCCGACGCGCGCCAATCCGGCCGGGGGGCATAGGCGGTCCGGCCGGGGCGGTCCGGCCGGGGCGATACGGCCGGGGCGGTCCGGCCGGGCACGGAAAAAAGGGCTTGCGCCCCATCGGGCACTTCGCTACATACGGCGTCCACGCCGACCGACGTCCCCTTCGTCTAGAGGCCTAGGACACCGCCCTCTCACGGCGGCGACAGGGGTTCGAATCCCCTAGGGGACGCCATCTCGCTTCGCCGCGGGGGGTGCGCCGCAAGCGCAAAGGTCGAGTCGATGGGCGGGTCGCTCCCGCCGGCGCCAGGTCCCCTTCGTCTAGAGGCCTAGGACACCGCCCTCTCACGGCGGCGACAGGGGTTCGAATCCCCTAGGGGACGCCATCCGCACGCGACCGGACGCCGCGCACGGCGCGATCGTCCAGGCCCTGCGGCGTGTCCCACCCTCGTTCGCGTTCGACGCCGGCCGGTCTGGTCCAGACGGGTCCGCTCAGCCCGCCCCGTCAGCCCGGCCCGGTGAAGTAGTACGGGTTCGCCTTGCGCGACGGGCTGATCGTGATCTCCAGATCGTCCAGATGGGCGTCCAGGGCCTTGACGGCGGCCTCGGCGTCGTGGGCGGCGATGGCGTCGACGATGGCCGCGTGCTCGGCCACCACCAGGGCCATGCGCCCGCGCACGGGCAGGGTGAGACGCCGGTAGCGGTCGATCTGCACCTTGGTCTGCTGGATGACGGTCCAGAAGCCGGGATAGCCCGAGGCCTCGGCCAGCAGCGCGTGGAAGATCTCGTCGGCGGTGTAAAAGCCGTCGGGGTCGCCGGCCGCCTCCTTCTCCCGCTGCAACTCGATGTTGGCGCTCAGGCCGGCGATCTGGCTCCGGGTCGCCCGTTCCGCGGCGTAGCGGACGGTCGCCTGCTCCAGGGCCTTGCGGATGGCGATGGCCTCGGGCAGTGCGGCGACGGGAATCCGGGAGACGAAGGTGCCGGACTGCGGAAAGATCTCGATGAGGCCCTCGTCGGCGAGGCGCAGCACGGCTTCGCGCACCGGCGTGCGGCTGATGCCGTAGTCCTGGGCGATCCGCTTCTCCGCCAGCGGGTCGCCGGGCTTGCGGCGCAACGACACGATGTCGGCGCGCAGGTCACGGTAGACGGCCGCGGCCACGGTGTTGCCGCGGGGCCCGCCGCCCGCCCCGGCGGCCGAGACGATCCGCCGGGCCGCCGGCGGTGCGAGGGGCCTCCCGTCATCGCGGGCCGGTCCACCGGCCGGCGACGCCTTGTCCAGGGAAGGGTGCGCAGTGGGACGTCTGACCGACACGGCAGCCTCTTAACCAAAAAATCTAATATACTAGTTGTTCCGCCCCCGGTCAAACGGCGCGTGCCTGCGATGCGGCGGACGTGTGGCGTGCGGTGTGCGGCGTGGCGGCCCGTGCGGACCCACGCCCGGCACCGTCCCGCCCGCGGCCTGCGGCAAGGGGCCGCAGGCGAGGCATGTCAACGCGTTGGCCGGCGGCGGGGAACGGGCCGGACGGCGGCGGCCCGCGAAATGAAGGCTTGCGCTCAACACTGATATATTAATATTGTAGAGGCCAGCCAGCGAGGCCGTTCCCCTCCATCGGAGACGTGCGATGCTCCACCCCGACCGCCTTTTCCCCAGCGATCCGACGCAGCGCGCGATCGCCCGCCGGCTCTACGCCGAGGTGAGCGGGCTGCCCATCATCAGCCCCCACGGCCACACCGATCCGGCGTGGTTCGCCCGCGACGAGGCGTTCCCCGACCCGGCCACCCTGTTCGTCGTTCCCGACCACTACGCCTTCCGCATGCTCTACAGCCAGGGCGTGGGCATCGAGAGCCTGGGCGTGCCGCGCCGGGACGGCGGGCCGGTCGAGGCCGACACGCGGACGATCTGGCGCACCCTGGCCGAACACTGGCACCTGTTCCGAGGCACGCCGACCCGCATGTGGCTGGAGCACGCGTTCGAGACGGTGTTCGGCGTGACCGAGCGGCTGAGCGCGGCCACCGCCGACGCGATCTACGACCAGATCGACGCCTGCCTGCGCACGCCGGAGTTCCGCCCGCGCGCCCTGTTCGAGCGCTTCAACATTGAGCTGCTGGCCACCACGGAGTCCCCGCTCGACACCCTGGAGCACCACCGCGCCATCGCCGCCAGCGGCTGGACCGGGCGGGTGATCACCGCCTTCCGGCCCGACCTGGTGGTCGATCCCGAGTTCGAGGGCTTCCGCGCCAATGTCGAGGCGCTGGGCGCGCTCACCGGGGAGAACACGCTGAGCTGGTCCGGCTATCTCGCGGCGCTTGCCGACCGCCGCCGCCATTTCAAGGCGTTCGGCGCCACCGCCACCGACCACGGGCATCCCACCGCGGCCACCGCCGACCTGCCGCGGGCCGAGGCCGAGCGGCTGTTCGGCAAGGCGGTGCAGGGCGCCGTGACGCCGGACGAGGCCGAGCTGTTCCGCGCCCAGATGCTGACGGAGATGGCGAGGATGAGCCTGGAGGACGGCTTGGTGATGCAGATCCATCCCGGCTCCGTCCGCAACCACAACCGCCAGGTGTTCGAGCGCTTCGGGCGCGACAAGGGCGCCGACATCCCCAGCGCCACTGAATACGTGCGCGCGCTGAAGCCACTGCTCGACCGCTTCGGCAACGAGCGGGCCTTGACCATCATCCTGTTCACGCTGGACGAGACCAGCTACAGCCGCGAGCTGGCGCCGCTCGCCGGCCATTACCCGGCGCTGCGCCTCGGGCCGGCGTGGTGGTTCCACGACAGCCCCGAGGGGATGCGGCGCTACCGCGAGATGGTCACCGAGACGGCGGGCTTCTACAACACCGTGGGATTCAACGACGACACCCGGGCCTTCTGCTCGATCCCGGCGCGCCACGACGTGGCCCGGCGCGTCGATTGCGCCTTCCTGGCCCGCCTCGTCGCCGAGCACCGGCTGGACGAGGACGAGGCGCGGGATCTCGCCGTCGACCTCGCCCACACGCTGGCCAAGACGACCTACAAGCTCTGACCCGCCGTCCTCGAAGGACAACGCCCATGGCATCCCTGACCATCCGCCTGCATCCCGCGGACACCGTCGTCGTCGCCGGCGCCGACCTGGCGCCCGGCACGCCCATCCCGGGCACGGCGGTCGAGACCCGCGCCGCCATCCCGTCCGGCCACAAGGTGGCGGTGCAGCCCATCGCCGCCGGCGCGCCCGTGCGCAAGTACAACCAGGTCATCGGCTTCGCCATGGCGGCCATCGTCCCCGGCGACCACGTCCACGTCCACAACCTGGCCATGGGCGACAGCGTCGAGCGCGACCACGCCTTTGGCGTCGACGCCCGTCCGCTCGACCCCGTGCCCGCGGACCGCCGGGCCACCTTCCAGGGCATCGTCCGGGCCGACGGCCGGGTCGCCACGCGCAACCACATCGGCGTGCTGACCAGCGTGAACTGTTCGGGCACCGCCGCCCGGCTGATCGCCGACCACTTCCGCGGCGACGCCCTGGCCGCCTATCCCAACGTCGACGGCGTGGTGGCGCTGGCCCACGGGTCGGGCTGCGGCATGGGCACCCACGGCGAGGCGATCGACATGCTGCGGCGCACGCTCTCCGGCTACGCCCGCCATCCCAACTTCGGCGCCGTGCTGCTGGTGGGGCTGGGCTGCGAGGTGAACCAGATCGACCGCCTGGTGGAGGCCGAGGGGCTCGTCCCGGGCGAGACGCTGCAGACCCTGGGAATCCAGGACCTGGGCGGCACCGCGGCGACGGTGCGCGAGGGCATCGCCCGCATCGAGGCGATGCTGCCGGGTGTCAACGCCGTGGAGCGCCGGACCGTGCCGGCCAGCCACCTGACCCTGGCCCTGCAATGCGGCGGCTCCGACGGCTATTCCGGCATCACCGCCAACCCGGCGCTGGGGTATGCGGTCGACCTGCTGGTGCGCAACGGCGGCACCGCGGTGCTGAGCGAAACCCCGGAGGTCTACGGGGCCGAGCACCTGCTGACCCGCCGGGCCACCAGCCGGGCGGTCGGCGAGGCGCTGGTCGAGCGCATCCGCTGGTGGGAGGCGTACACCCGCCGCACCGGCGGCGAGATGAACAACAACCCCTCCCCCGGCAACAAGAAGGGCGGGCTGACCACCATCCTGGAGAAGTCGCTGGGGGCGGTCGCCAAGGCCGGCACCACCAATCTGGAAGCCGTCTACCGCTTCGCCGAGCCGATCACCGCCAAGGGGCTGGTCTTCATGGACACCCCCGGCTACGACCCGGTCTCCGCCACCGGCCAGGTGGCGGGTGGTGCCACCGTGCTGTGCTTCACCACGGGCCGCGGCTCCGTCTTCGGCTGCAAGCCGACGCCCAGCCTGAAGCTGGCCACCAACACGCCGCTGTACCGGCGCATGCCCGACGACATGGACCTCGACTGCGGCACCATCGCCACCGGCGAGGCCACCATCGAGCAGGTCGGCCAGGCGATCTTCGACCTGATCCTGGAGACCGCCTCGGGCCGCAAGAGCAAGAGCGAGGCGCTGGGCGTCGGGGCCGACGAGTTCGTGCCCTGGCAGATGGGCGCCGTGATGTGACCGGCGGCGCCGGTCCGACCTCTTCCACCGGGGTGGTCCGAAGCCCCGTGTCCAAAGGAATCCCAGACATGCCCAGCCTCACCCGTGACACCCTGGCGCGCGGCGTCCTCGACGTCGCCCACACCGCCGGCGCGCCGGTGTTCCCGGTCACCATACTGCAGATTGGTGACGGCAACTTCCTGCGCGGCTTCGTCGACTGGATGGTGGACGTGGCGAACGGCCAGGGCCTGATGGAGGCCGGCGTCGCCGTGGCACAGCCCCTCGACCAGGGCATCGCCGGCCTTCTCAACGAACGCGAGGGCCTCTACACCGTGCTGCTGCGCGGCATCGAGGACGGCCGCGCGGTGGAGACGCGGCGGGTGGTCAGCTGCGTCGCCGACGCGTTCAATCCCTACGCCGACTGGGACCGCATGCTGGCCCACGCCACCTCGCCGGGGCTGCGGTTCGTGGTGTCCAACACCACCGAGGCCGGCATCGCCGACGTCGAGGAGCCCTACACGCCGGGCCGCTGCCAGACCGGCTTCCCGGCCAAGGTGGCGGCCCTGCTGCACGCCCGCTTCAAGGCCCTGGGCGGCACGGCGGAGAGCGGGCTGGTGTTCCTTCCGTGCGAGCTGATCGGGGCGAACGGCGCGACGCTGAAGCGCATCGTGCTGGCCCACGCGGCGCGCTGGGGCCTGGAGGCGGGGTTCGCCGCCTGGGTGGAGCGGCACAACCACTTCCTGAACACGCTGGTGGACCGCATCGTCCCGGGCTATCCGGCGGACGAAGCGGCCGACCTGGCGGCCGCGTGGGGCTACAAGGACCCGCTGGCGGTCGCCGGCGAGCCGTTCCATGTCTGGGTGATCGAAGGCCCCGGCCACCTCGCCGAGGAGTTCCCGCTGCACAAGGCCGGTCTCCAGGTGGTGTGGACCGAAGACCTTCAGCCCTATCGCACCCGCAAGGTGCGCATCCTCAATGGCGCGCACACCGCCACGTCCCTCGCCGCGTTCTGCGCCGGGCTCGACACGGTCAAGGCGATGATGGACGACGCCACCGTCTCCGCCTTCCTCGGCAAGGTCATGTTCGAGGAGATCGTCCCCTTCGTGCCGCTGCCCGACGCGGAGCGCCAGCGCTACGCCCGCACCATCATCGAGCGGTTCAGCAACCCGCACATCCGCCACGAGCTGATTTCGATCGCGCTGAACTCCGTCGCCAAGTGGCAGGTGCGCGTGCTGCCCAGCCTGAAGGACCACATGACCAGACACGGCGAAGCCGGTGCGGGACTGGCGTTCTCGCTCGCCGCGCTCCTGCGCTTCTACCGTGGCGAAACGGTGGACGGCGTCTGCACCGGCCGGCGCGACGCCGGGGCCTATCCGATCAAGGACGACCCCGCCGTGATTGCCGCCCTCGGGGCCGCCTGGGCCGCCCATGGCGGTGACCCGGCGGCGCTGGTGGACCGCGTGCTGGCCGACGCCACGCTCTGGGGCGAGGATCTGACGCGCATCCCGGGCCTTGCCCACCGCACGGCCGGCGCTCTGGCCGCCATCCAGTCATCGGGCACCCGGGCGGCGATGGCCGCCCTCGTCGGCGGCTGACGCCGCCTCGACCGCCCGCTCCATCCACGGCGCCCGCATCCCCTCGCCCCGCGGGAGAGGGGATGCGTCATCGACGGACCGGCGGCGGACCCGGTGGACGGCCGGCCCGCCGCCGGCGGATCAGGCGCGTCCGGCGAAGATGCGGCGGACCAGGCGTCGAACGAACTGGACCCGCATTTCACCCGCCTCGTGCTGAATGGTCTTGACCTCGGTCTCCGACGGGAGAGACCACGAAGAGATCGGCTTCACTGTGTGCATGGCTCTGCGTCTCCTGTCAGGGGGGCGGCGGCAACCCGTGAATGCCGGCTCCGTCGCGTCGTGAGTCAGAGTATGGCCGCGCCAATCCCCCAAATCAATGAACAGGATGCGCATGGCTGTGCTGGCCATATTGCATCGCAGCATAGCGCTATTGTCGCGGGAATCGGCTTGGAGCCCAAGCATTCTTTGCACAGGATCCGGGTTTCGCAGCGCTGTTACAGTGAGATCGTAGCGCTATTACGAACGTTGCGGCGCAACAACAGAAACGTAATCTTCAAGATCCTTCGTGTCGGCGTGAAGTCGTGGCCGTGGCCGACGGGTATTCGTACGGGACGGAGGCGGCGATCCCGCCGTCCGGCGCCCCATTGGGCGTTCCGCCCATGTACCGGACGGGGGGGTGGTCGCCAGGACCTTGCGACATTTTCGCCCGCCCGGCGCTGGAGGGCGCCATTTCTTGCGCCCCGCCAAATTGATATACTAGAATAACACTTGAGCGGCGATGGCCGATCCAGCCATCGCGTCCCTTCGCGTCGCGTCCCCGGTGCGTGAGCGCCCTGGCAAGGAGACGAGGTGACCATGGCCTCGGACACCCGAACGATCAGCGCACGGGCGCGCCGTCCGGCCGCGACCAAGTCCACGCGGCGCACGGCCACTCCCATCTACCTGGGGCTGCGGGACGAGATCGTCGCCCTGCGCCGGAAACCGGGCGAGCCGATCGTCGAGAAGCAGATCGCCCGGGCCCACGGCGTCAGCCGGACCCCCGTTCACGAGGCGGTGCTCCGTCTCGCCGACGAAGGGCTGATCGACGTGGTCCCGCAGCTTGGCACCTTCGTGTCCCGGATTCCCCTGGATGCCCTGCCGGAAGCCGGTGTCATCCGCCGGGTGCTGGAGGAGGCGACCGCCCGCATGGCCGCCCGCCATGCCAGCGTGAGCCAGGTCACCGGACTGCGCGCCTGCGTCGAGTTCCAGCGCGAGGTCGCCCCCGACGATCACGAGGGCTTCCATCGGGCGGACGAGGCGTTCCACGAGATGCTCGCCACGATCAGCGAGGTTCCGGGCTTCTGGGCGCTGGCCCAGCAGGTGAAAGTGCAGATCGACCGGTGCCGCCGGCTGACCCTGCCGGTCCCCGGTCACATCGCCAGGGTCATCGACGAGCACGAGGCGATCGTCGATGCCATCGCCGCCCACGACGAGGAGCGTGCCGCCCGATGCCTGTCCGCCCATCTCGACGGGCTGCAGACGGCCATCGAGGACGCCTGCCACGCCGAGCCCAGCTTCTTCGCCCGGTCCCAGGACCGCCCCCCTTCCGATGCCCCGGGACCGAAGCCGTGACAGCGGCCGCCGCGTCCCGCCGTCGCCTTCCGTCGCCGCGCCCGCGAACCCGTGGGCCGGGTCCGTCCGAAACAACGAAACAGCATGGGAATCGTGCATCATGAGACAGATCGCTACGCTGCTGGCCGCCACCGCGCTGTGCGCGGCGACCGCGGCCGGCGCCGCGCAGGCCCAGGAGATGACGCTGCGCGCCGCGGACACGCAGGCCGACGGCTACCCGACGGTCGAGGCCGTCAAGTACATGGGCGAGATCATCAGCCGCGAGACCGGTGGCCGCATCGCCATCACCGTGTTCCCTTCAGGCCAGCTGGGCGATGAGAAGGACACCATCCAGCAGACCCAGTTCGGCGTCATCGACATGAACCGGGTCAACCTGGCGCCCCTGAACGGCCTGGTCGCGGAAACCCGCGTCCCGGCCCTGCCGTTCCTGTTCCGCTCCATCGATCACATGCACGCGGTGATGGACGGACCGATCGGCGACGAGATCCTGAAGGCGTTCGAGAAGCACAACATGATCGGACTCGCCTTCTACGACAACGGCGCCCGCAACTTCTACACCACCGGCACGCCGATCAAGAGCCTGGCGGACATGAAGGGCCAGAAGATCCGGGTGATGCAGTCCGACCTGTTCATCGACACGGTCAGGGCGCTGGGCGGAAGCCCGACGCCGATGCCGCCGGGCGAGGTCTACAGCGCGCTGCAGACCGGTGTCGTCGACGGCGCCGAGAACAACTGGCCGACCTACCAGGGCCAGCATCACTACGAGCAGGCGAAGCACTACTCCCTGTCCGAGCACTCCATGTCGCCGGAGGTGCTGCTCATCTCCAAGAAGACGTGGGGCAAGCTGTCCGCGGAGGATCAGCAGCTTTTCCGGAAGGCGGCCAAGGAGTCGGTGACCAGGATGCGCGAGCTGTGGACCGCCCGCGAAAAGGAGGCCGAGGCGACGGCGACCGCTGCGGGCGTGCAGGTCAACGTCCTCGACAAGGAGGAGTTCATGAAGGCCGTCGAGCCGGTGTACGCCAAGCATGTGACCGACCCCAAGCTCAAGGACATGGTCGAGCGCATCCGTGCGGTGAAGTGAGTGGCACCACCTCCGGCCGGCGCCGCCCGTGTGGGCCGGAGGTGAAACCGGTGGCCGCGCGCCGCGCGCGGGCCGGCGGGCACGCGCGGTCGCAAGCCGGGATCGCACGCCAGACTGTGACACAATGACACTGTCCGTATGGGACGCGATTCGGGCTTGCGCGCAACGTTGATATATTAGTATAACTGTACTCGAGGACGACGCGCGCCACGCCGAAGCGCGCAAGGGCCCGCCGGCTTCCCGGCGAACGAGGGCGGATCAGCGGGACGCGCTCGGGTCGCTCTCCCGGACGTGTCGCGGATCATGGGACGGCCGCTGCGGTGCCACCGCAACCGGCGGTGCGTCAAGCCATGACGATCAACAACGGTAAGAAAAAATAGCGCTATTATTGCGCCTGACGAAGTCGTCGTAGGGGCACATACTGATAAAATCGCCTGCGTTATTGATCTCGATCAAACAGCGTTGCGGGTTATGACGGCACTGTTCTGAAAGACGTAAAGCGACGATCGGATGCCGCTCTTAGTGACGAAAGACAAAGTCGCCCAGTATGGCGGTTGCAACAACTTGATGTGAGGAATCGACCATGAAGTCTATCGTTTCACTGCTGGCGTCCACCGCGATGGTCGTGATCGCCGGCGTCGCCGCCGCCCAGGCCCAGGAGTTGACGCTCCGTTCGGCCGAGATCCACCCCGACGGCTACCCGACGGTCGAGGCGGTCAAATACATGGGCGAGATCGTTGCCCGTGAGACCAAGGGGCGCATCGGCATCCAGGTGTTCCCCTCGGGCCAGCTCGGCGACGAGAAGGACACCATCCAGCAGACCCAGTTCGGCGTCATCGACATGAACCGCATCAGCATCGCGCCGCTGAACAACGTCGTGCCGTCGACCCGGGTCGTCGGCCTGCCGTTCCTGTTTCGCTCGACCGAGCACATGCACACGGTCATGGACGGTCCGATCGGCGACGAGATCCTGAAGGATTTCGAGGCGCATGGCATGATCGGCCTGGCCTTCTACGATTCCGGCGCGCGCAGCTTCTACAACAGCACGCGCGAGATCAAGAGCATCGAAGACATGAAAGGCCTGAAGTTCCGCGTCCAGCAGTCCGACCTGTTCATCGACATGGTCAAGGCGATGGGCGCCAACCCGACGCCGATGCCCTATGGCGAGGTCTACAGCGGCCTGCAGACCGGTGTCGTCGACGGTGCGGAGAACAACTGGCCGAGCTACCAGAGCTCGCACCACTACGAGGTCGCCAAGTACTACACGCTGACCGAGCACGCCATGGTGCCGGAAGCCCTGGTGATGTCGAAGCGCACCTACGACAAGCTCTCCAAGGACGACCAGCAGATCGTTCGCCGGGCCGCCAAGGAGTCGGTCCAGAAGATGCGCGAGCTGTGGCAGGCCAAGGAGAAGGAGGCCGAGGCGATCGTCATGAAGGCCGGCTCGGTGGTGACGAAGCTCGACAAGGCCGACTTCGAGAAGGCGGTCGAGCCCGTGTACGCGAAGTACCTCACCGACGCAACGCTGAAGGATCTGGCGACCCGCATCCGGGCGGTCCAGTAACCAAGCAACGCCGCGCCGGGCCCCGGCCCGGTGCGGCCTCCACCGTGCGGAGATTGTCTATGAAAACCGCGCTCGCCACGCTCACCCGGGTGCTGGACGCCGTCTCCACCGCAGCGGTGTGGATCGGCAGCACCGGGCTGGTCCTGATGACCGCCGCCGTCGGCTGGCAGGTCTGGGGCCGTTTCATCCTCAACGATAGTCCCTCGTGGACGGAACCGGTGTCGCTGCTGCTGATGCTGTGGTTCATCCTGCTGGTCGCCGCGGTGGGGGTTCGCGAGCGTTTCCACCTCGGACTGGATCTGATCCGTGACATCGTGCCCGAGATCGTTCGGGTCTGCATGGACATCTTCAGCTACATCGTCATGGGGTGCTTCGGCGCGGCCATGGCCTATTTCGGCACCGAGCTGGTCATGGGCACCTGGGAAGCCACCATTCCGGTGCTCAACATCCCCGAGAGCTTCAACTACATGCCACTCATGGTGGCGGGCGTGCTGATCGTCCTCTTCTCGGTCGAGCGCACGCTTCATCTGCTGGTCGAACGCCGTTCCCAGGCCGGGTCCGAAGCCCTGGCCCAGGCGCATGCGCAGCACGGCGCGGTCGAGCAGCAGGCCGGCTAAGGAACAACGGCCATGGAACTCACAGTCCTCTTCGGCACCTTCGTCGTGCTGCTGTTCATGGGCGTGCCGATCGCCTTCGTGCTCGGCATCTCCTCCCTGGCGGCCATCATGTACATGGATCTGCCGCCGCTGATCGTCTTCCAGCGCATGGCGTCGGGGATGAACGTCTTCGCGCTGATGGCCATCCCCTTCTTCATCTACGCCGGCGAGCTGATGGTGCGCGGCGCCATCGCCGAGAAGCTGGTGCGCCTCGCGGCCGCCATGGTCGGCCATCGCCGCGGCGGCATGGGGCTGGTCAACATCACCGCCTCCACCTTCTTCGGTGGCGTGTCCGGATCGGCGGTCGCCGAGGCGTCCGCCGTCGGCGGCCTGATCATCCCGCAGATGAAGGCGCGCGGCTACGACGTCGATTACGCCGTCAACATCACCGTCACCGCCGCCATCATCGCGCTGATGATCCCGCCCAGCCACAACATGATCATCTACTCGATCTCGGCGGGCGGCACGATCTCCATCGCCGACCTCTTCACCGCCGGCATCCTGCCGGGCCTGCTGCTCGCCGGCCTGCTGATGGTCGCCGCCTACTACGTGGCCCGCAAGCGCAACTACCCGCGCGAGCCGTTCCCCGGCTGGGACGCGGTGTGGAGCATCTTCATCAACGCCGTGCCCGGCCTGGCGCTGATCGCCATCATCGTCGGCGGCGTGCGGTCCGGCGTCTTCACCGCGACCGAAAGCTCGATGATCGCGGTGGCCTACGCGCTGCTGGTGACGCTGGTCATCTACCGCAGCATGTCCTTGACCGATTTCGTGCTGGCCACCATGAGCGCGGTGCGCACCACCGCGATGGTGCTGTTGGTCATCGGCTCGGCCGCCTCGTTCGGCTGGCTGCTGGCCCTGCTCCAGGTGCCGACGGCGATGGTGCACCTGATGCAGGGCATCAGCGACAACCCCTACGTCATCTTCCTGCTGATCAACGTCGTGCTGATGGTGATGGGCTGCTTCATGGACATGTCGCCGCTGATCATCATCACCACGCCGATCTTCCTGCCGGTCATCACCGCCTTCGGCATGGACCCCGTGCACTTCGGCGTGATCCTGGTGCTGAACCTCGGCATCGGTCTGTGCACCCCGCCGGTCGGTTCGGTGCTGTTCGTCGGCTGCGCCGTGGGCAAGATCCCGATCATGCAGGCGGTGCGGACGATCTGGCCCTTCTACCTCGCCTGCCTCGCCACCCTGGCACTCGTCACCTACGTTCCCGAGATCTCCCTGTTCCTGCCGCGCCTGTTCGCCAACTGATCCCGGCCGGTTGGGAGTGCGAGTTCCGGAACCGGGCGGGTGTGTCATCCCCTGGGGGTGATGCGCCCGCCCGGTCTGTTCGTCGCCCGTCACCCCCAAGAACAAGACGCTGCGCCGAGAGGATCCCTCTCCGAAGGAGTGCGCCATGCCCAACGATCCATCCGACCGGTCTCCCCCCCGCAGCCCGCGGCGCCGGTTCTTCAGCAGTGTCCAGGGGCGCCTGCTCACCGGCGTCGGCGCCGTGGTCGGCTGCACCCTGGTGGCGGTGACGGTGGCCGTCACGGGCTACGCCACGTTCGGCGTGACCCTGCGTTCCATCACCGACCAGTCTGTCCCCTCGGCGCTGAGCGCCATGCGCGTCGCCCAGCACGCGAGCCAGCTCGACACCCTCGCCCCCGCCTTCGGGACGATCGCCACGGCGGAGGAACGGGGCGAGCTGGCCGGCCGCATCGCCGCGGAGCGCGGCCGGTTCGAAGACGAGCTGTCCCGGCTGGACCGCCAGCAGGCGATCGGACGGGATGCCGTGGCCCCGATCCGCGACGCCGCGGCCACGCTGTTGTCCAACATCACCCAACTGGACGAGGCCGCGGGCCGTCGCATCCAGCTCGCCTTGCGGCGCGACGCCCTGCTCGGCGGCGCCACCGGCGGGTTGGGGCGCATCGGCGACCTGCTCGCCCCCTGGAAATCCATGCATGGGTCGGAGACCGAGACGCTGCGGCGGAGCGTCCTGGCCGAGGACGGCGTCGCGCGCGAGCGCCTCGACGCCGCGCTCGCGTTCTTCGGCGTGCAGGAGAAGCTGCTGGCGGTCCGCGGCCTGGACGACGCGGTCGGCACCGTGCGCCGCCTCCTGGCGGATGCGGCCGGCATCGGCGACGATCAGGGGCTGATGCTTCTGGAATCCAAGCTGGGCGGCCGGCTCGCCCTGATGGGGGCCGCGGCGGAGCGGTTGCCGGACAAGCTCCGCGACGCGCTGCGCCCGGCCCTGGCGGACCTGCAGGGCGCCACCCTCGGACCGCAGGGGCTGGTGGCCACGCGCGCGGCCGAGTTGGGCCTGGTCCAGGAGCAGGGCCGTCTCGTTGCCGAGAACCTGGCCGCGTCGCAGCGCCTGATGGGGATGGTCGGCACGCTGGTCGACGCCCAGCAGGACAGCATCGCCCGGTCGACCCGTGACACCGAGCGCGTGCTGGCCAACGGCACGGTGGTCCAGCTGGCGGTCGGGCTGGTCAGCGCCGCGCTGTCGGTGCTGGTGATCCTGATCCTGGTGCGGCGGATGGTCGTGCGGCGCCTGCTCGCCCTGCAGGACGCGATGGTGCGGATGGCCGACGGCGATCTGTCGGTCGCCGTCGCGACCGACGGCCGCGACGAGATCACCGCGATGGCGAGGACGGTGCAGGTGTTCCGCGAGAACGCGCTGGAGAAGCGGCGCCTGGAGGCGGAGCAGGTCGAGCTGGCGCATCAGGCGGCGGCGGAGCGGCACCGGGCGCTCGACGAGATGGCCGCCTCCTTCGAAGGCTCGGTCGGTGCCGTCGTGCGGCGCTTCGTGGCCGACGCCACGGAGATGAAGGCAAGCGCCGCCGCGATGTTCGACAGCGCCGCGGAAACCGACCGCCTGGCGACGGCGGTCTCGACCGTCACCCAGGAGACCTCCGCCAGCGTGGAAACGGTCGCGGCCGCGGCCGAACAGCTCTCCGGCTCGATCGAGGAGATCACCCGCCAGATCACCACGTCCACCGCGGTGGCCGAGGAGGCGATGCAGCTCGCACGCGGGGCCAACGGCCAGATCGAGGGGCTGGCCGGGACCGTGGAGAGCATCGGCCGGGTGGTGGAGCTGATCAACGAGATCGCCTCGCAGACCAACCTGCTGGCGTTGAACGCCACCATCGAGGCGGCGCGGGCCGGCGAGGCCGGCAAGGGCTTCGCCGTCGTCGCCAGCGAGGTCAAGGCGCTGGCAAACCAGACGGCCCGGGCCACCGGAGACATCGCCGCGCAGGCGGCAACGATCCAGAGCGCCACCGGCGACGCCGTTCACAAGATCCAGGCCGTGGTCCAGGTCGTGACCCGGGTGGGCACGATCGGTGCCAGCATCGCCACCGCCGCGGACGAGCAAAGCGCGGCAACGCGGGAGATCGCCCGCAGCGTCCAGCAGGCCTCGGTCGGCACGGCCGAGGTGTCCACCAACATCGGCGGCGTGCGGTCGGCGGCGGACAGCAGCGGTGCGGCGGCGCGCACCCTGCTGGCCAAGGCGAACGCGCTGGCCGACGGGGCCAACGGGTTGAGCCGGGAGGTCTCGGACTTCCTGGCACGGGTGCGGGCGAGCTGACCGGCCGGCCCGGCTTTGATGCGGTCGTCCAACGGGAGTGTTGCTCATGACCCATGCTCCGCCTCCCGCCCAGGCGTCGCGCAAGCGGGCCCGGCGGGCGACCAGGCGTCTGACCATGGCCGACGTGGCGACCGCCGCCGGCGTCTCGGCGAGCACGGTGTCGCTGTTCTTCCGGCGCCCGGAGTCGGTGTCGCCGCATCTCGCCGACCGGGTGCGCCGGGTGATCGACGAGCTGGGCTATGTCCCCAACCTGGTGGCCGGCAGCCTCGCCGCGGCGCAAAGCCGGACGGTCGCGGTGATCCTGCCCTCGATCGTCAACTCCTTCTTCGCCGAGACCTACAACACGTTGCAGAGCCTGTTCCAGAGCGCGCGCTACCAGACGCTGCTGGGCGTCAGCGACTTCAGCCCCGAGGGGGAGGAGGAGCTGATCCGCGCCTTCCTCGCCTGGTCGCCGGCGGCGATCGTGGTCACCGGCCTTCAGCACACCGGGCGCGCCCGGGCGATGCTGCGTTCGTCCGGCGTCCCGGTCGTCGAGATGTGGGACATGCCGACGACCGCGGACGAGGCGGTGGACCTCAGCGTCGGCTTCTCCCATTTCGAGGTGGGGCGGCGCCAGGCCAGCCATCTCTACGATCAGGGCGCGGGCAAGATCGCCTACATCGGCGCCGCGGTGCACCAGGACATCCGCGTGCGCAGCCGCACCGACGGCTACGCCGACGAGGTGCGCCGGCGCGGGCTGCACGAACCGATCGCCTTCACCGCCCCCGACGCGGCCTCCACGCCGGTGGGCATCTGGCTGATCGACGAGATGCTGGACCGCCATCCCGACATCGACGGCGTGGTCTGCTCCAACGACGTGCTGGCCCTCGGCGTGCTGTTCGAGGCCGGCCGCCGGGGACTGCGGGTCCCGGAGAACCTGGCGGTGGTCGGATTCGGCGATCTGACCTTCAGCAGCGCCTGCCAGCCGCCCCTCAGCACGGTCCGGCCGCCGCAGCGGGAGATCGGCCGTCTCGCCGCCTCCCAGATCCTGGCGCGGCTGGGCGGCACCGCGGCGCCACCCGGACACCACAACCTCGAATGCGAGCTGGTGATCCGCAACAGCACGCGCCGCGTTCGTGACACGGGCGACGCCAAGACCTGACAATGTCTGCGTCAAAATGGCCGGCAAAACCAAATGACTGTTCTGCCTGTATTTCGATATCATAGAGATCTGTTAAAACAATTCTTGAGTTGAAAGCGGGGTGGGGCATGAGTGGATTTACGGAACTGAAGAGCGGCGATTTCGCTGCAACGATCGACGGGAAGCCGGTTGGCCTGTTCACCTTGCGAAACGGCAACGGGATGGTGGTGCGGATCACCAATTACGGCGCCAAGATCGAGCAGGTCCTGGTGCCCGACCGCAGCGGCACGCTGGGCGACGTGGTTCAGGGGTATGAGACGATCGACCAGGTGGCGAACGGCCAGCCCTCCATGGGCTCGTTCATCGGGCGTTACTGCGGCCGCATCGGCCAGGGCCGCTTCACGCTGGACGGCGTGGAGCACCGGACGGCGGTGAACGCACCGCCCAACACCCTGCACGGTGGCACGCGCGGGTCCCGCTTCCGGGTCTTCGACGCCCGGCCGCTCGACGCCGCGAGCCTGGAGCTGGCCTACGTCTTCCAGGACGGCGAGGAGGGTTTCCCCGGCACCCTGCCGGTCCGCCTCGTCTACGCCGTGGACGAGGACAACGCGCTGTCCATCTCCTGGACCGCGGTGGCGGCGGACCGGGCGACCGTCGCCAACTTCACCGATCACACCTTCTTCAATCTCTCCGGCGATCTCGGGGCGAGCATCCTCGACCACGTGGCGACCGTCAACGCCGGCCGCTACCTGGCGCTGGACGAGACGGCGGTGCCGACGGGGGCGATGGTGGACGTGGCCGGCACGCCGCTGGACTTCCGCAGCCCGGCGGCGTTTGGTGCGCGCATCGCGACGCCGCACCCGATGCTGGCGCTCGGCAAGGGCTACGACCTCCACTACGCGGTGGACAAGCCGGCCGGCGCCCTGGGCCTGCACGCCCGCATCGTCCATCCCGGCAGCGGCCGCACCCTGGAGGTGCTCTCCACCGAGCCCGGCCTGCAACTCTACACCGGCAACTTCCTGGAGGGGCAGGCGCCGCGCGACCTCGGCAAGGGCGGCACCCTCTACCACAAGCACAGCGCCTTCTGCGCCGAGCCGTCGCGTTTCCCAAATTCGGTCAACGTGCCGTCCTTCCCGTCGACGGTGCTGCGTCCGGGGCAGTGGTACACGGGCCGGATCGTCTACCGCTTCGGCGTGGCCTGAACCGTCCGCTGGTCCCGGAACGACGTCGCCGCCCCGGTGCTCACCGGGGCGGCGCCTCGTTGCGGTCCCGTCACGCCAGGAAGTCCTCGCGGCAGGGCGTGAAGATGTCGAGCAGAACGCCGGGCTCCAAGGCCACGACCCCGTGCTCGACGTTGGACGGCACCATGTAGCCGTCTCCGGTGGCGAGCCGCCGGGTGCGGCCGTCGATGGTCACGTCGAAGGCGCCCTTCTCCACCACCGCGCACTGGACGTGCGGGTGGCGGTGCAGGCGGCCGATGGCGCCGGTCTCGAACGCCACCCGCACCATCATCATGGCGTCGTTGTGGCCGAGGATCTTGCGGCGCACGCCGCCGCCCAGATCCTGCCAGTCGACCGCCTCGTCCAGGAGGAACACGTCGGTTGCCATCACTCTCGTCTCCTCAGCGTGCGAGCCATCCGCCGTCGACCGGCAGGATGGTTCCGTGGATGTAGTCGGACGCCTCGGAGGCGAGGAACACCGCCGGTCCGCCGAGGTCGGCGGGCTCGCTCCACCGCCCGGCCGGGATGCGGCCGAGGATCTCGGCGCTGCGCTGCTCGTCGGCGCGCAGGGCGGCGGTGTTGTTGGTGGCGACGTAGCCCGGGGCGATGGCGTTGACGTTGATGCCCTTGCCCGCCCACTCGCAGGCCAGCAGCTTGGTGATGCCGGCCACGCCGCTCTTGGAGGCGGTGTAGGAGGGGACGCGGATGCCGCCCTGGAAGGACAGCATGGAGGCGATGTTGATGATCTTGCCCTTGCGGCCCTGGCCGATGGCGGTGCGGCCGAAGGCCTGGCAGAGGAAGAACAGGGTCTTGAGGTTGATGTTCATCACCAGGTCCCAGTCGGCTTCCGAGAAGTCGACGGAATCGGCGCGGCGGATCGTCCCGGCGTTGTTCACCAGGATGTCCAGGCCGCCCAGGGTGGCCACCGTCGCCTCGACCAGCCCGGCGACCGGGGCGATGGAGGTGAGGTCGGCCGACAGGGCGTGGAAGCGCCGTCCGGCCGCGGTCACCCGGGCCTTGGTGTCGTCCAGCGAGGCGATGTCGACGGCGGCGATGTCGGCGCCGGCCTCGGCCAGGGCCACGGCGATGGCCTGGCCGATGCCGGTGTTGGCGCCGGTGACCAGAGCCACCTTGCCGGACAGATCGAAGGGGTGGGTCATGTCGGTGTCCTCGTGAGCGGGGCGGGCCGCCGGGTCAGCGCAGGGCGTCCATGGCGACGAAGTCCATGTCGGTGAAGTCCTGGTTGTCGCCGGCCATGGCCCAGATGAAGGTGTAGTTGTGGGTGCCGACGCCGCTGTGGATCGACCAGCTCGGGCTGATCACCGCCTGTTCGTTCGCCACGACGATGTGGCGCGTCTCGGCCGGCTCGCCCATGAGGTGGAAGACCCGGGCGCTCTCCGGCAGGTCGAAGTAGAAGTAGACCTCGCAGCGCCGCTCATGGGTGTGGCACGGCATGGTGTTCCACATGTTGTTCGGCTTCAGCACCGTCATGCCCATGACGAGCTGGGCGGTGCGGCAGACGTCGGGGTGGATCATCTGGAAGATGGTCCGTTCGTTCGACTGCGCCGGGTCGCCGAGGTGGACCTGCTTGGCGCGGTCGGCGGAGATCTGCAGGGTCTCGAAGCGGGCGTGGGCGGGCGCGCTGTTCAGGTAGAACTTGGCCGGGGTGCGGCGGTCGAGGCTCTCGAAGCGCACGTCCGCGCTTCCCATCGTCACATAGAGGCAGTCGCGCGGGGCCAGGTCGAACACCGCGCCGTCGACGGTGACGCGGCCCGGGCCGCCGACGTTGATGACGCCCAGCTCGCGCCGTTCCAGGAAGGTGGTCGTCCCGATCGCCTTCGCCGAATCCAGCGTCAGCGGGCCGGCCACCGGCATCGCGCCGCCGACCACGAAACGATCGACGTGGCTGTAGGTGAGGACGATGTCGTCGGCCTCGAACAGGGTCGGGACCAGGAAGTGCCGGCGCAGCGTCTCGGTGTCGTAGCCGCGGGCATCGTCGGGATGGGCGGCGTGGCGGACGGTGATCTTCATCGGGGTGTCCTCGCGGGGTCGTGGATGCCGGCGAACCGGAGGGAAGAGCGCAGGGCCGGGTGCGAGGCCGGCGGCCCACGTCCGGCCCGGCCCTTCAGCACCGCTGTCGAACGGTCCATTGGTCCGGAGTATACTAATATATCAGCAACGGACGCAAGCTCTTCTTCACCCGCGGGCGGTGCGCGCCGCCGGGCGCCGGCGGTCGGCACGGCGCACCGCCCGCCGACCACACACCCCATGCGGGGGGCGGCCGGGCCGCCCCCCGATCGTATCAATGGTCCTTTACAGTCCGGCGTAGACCGGGAAGCGCCGGCACAGCGCCCGCACCTCCGCGCGCGCCCGCTCCTCCACCGCGGCGTTGCCGTCGGCGTCGCCGGCGGCCAGCCCGTCGAGCACCTCGGTGATCAGGTCGCCGATGCGGGCGAACTCAGCCGTGCCGAAGCCGCGCGCCGTGCCGACCGGGGAGCCCAGGCGCACGCCGGAGGTCACCGTCGGCTTCTGCGGGTCGAAGGGGACGCCGTTCTTGTTGCAGGTCATGCCGGCGCGCTCCAGACTGGCCTCGGCGTCCTTGCCGGTCAGCCCCTTGGGGCGCAGGTCGACCAGCACGATGTGGCTGTCGGTGCCGCCGGACACGATGGCGAAGCCGCCCTCCTTCAGGCGGCCGGCCAGGGTGCGGGCGTTGTCCAGAACGGCCTGGGCGTAGTCCTTGAAGGCCGGTTCCAGCGCCTCGCCGAAGGCCACGGCCTTGGCGGCGATGACGTGCATCAGCGGTCCGCCCTGCAGGCCGGGGAAGACGGCGGAATTGATCTTCTTGCCCAGCTCCGGGTCGTTCGACAGGACGACGCCGCCGCGGGGCCCGCGCAGGGTCTTGTGGGTGGTGGTGGTCACCACATGGGCGTGGGGCAGCGGGCTGGGATAGACGCCGCCGGCGATCAGCCCGGCGTAGTGGGCCATGTCGACCAGCAGCCAGGCGCCCACCGCGTCGGCGATGGCGCGGAAGCGGGCGAAGTCGATGCGCCGCGGATAGGCCGAGCCGCCGGCCACGATCAGCTTCGGCCGGTGCTCGTGCGCCAGCCGCTCCACGGCGTCGTAGTCGATGAGGCCGTCCTCCTCGCGCACGCCGTAGCCGATGGCGTTGAACCACTTGCCCGACTGGTTCGGCGGTGCGCCGTGGGTGAGGTGGCCGCCGGCGGCGAGCGACATGCCGAGGATGGTGTCGCCCGGCTTCAAGAGCGCCATGAACACGGCCTGGTTGGCCTGGGCGCCGGAATGGGGCTGGACGTTGGCGTAGGCGCAGCCGAACAGCTCCCGCACCCGGTCGATGGCGAGTTGCTCCACCTCGTCGACGAACTCGCAGCCGCCGTAGTAGCGCCGGCCGGGATAGCCTTCGGCGTATTTGTTGGTCAGCACCGAGCCCTGGGCCTGCAGCACGGCCGGGGAGACCAGGTTCTCGGACGCGATCAGCTCGATCTGGTCCTGCTGGCGGTGCAGTTCGCGGCCGATGGCGGCGAAGACGGCTTGATCCTGGGCGGCCAGCGGGGCGGCCAGCGGAGAGGCCGCAAGGGAGGCGGCGCCGCCGGCGGTGCCGGGGCGGGGGGCGTCGAGGACGGTCATGGTGGTCTCCGGATGGGGCAGGGCGGGGCTCAGGCCCCGCGGGTCAGCATTCGACGAGGTTGACGGCCAGGCCGCCCAGCGAGGTTTCCTTGTATTTCGACTGCATGTCGGCGCCGGTCTCGCGCATGGTCTTGATGACCTTGTCCAGCGAGACGTGGTGGACGCCGTCGCTGCGCAGGGCGAGGCGCGCGGCGTTGATCGCCTTCACCGCGCCGACGGCGTTGCGCTCGATGCAGGGGATCTGCACCAGGCCGCCGACCGGGTCGCAGGTCAGGCCCAGGTTGTGCTCCATGCCGATCTCCGCGGCGTTCTCCACCTGCTCCGGGGTGGCCCCCAGGGCGGCCGCCAGGCCGGCGGCGGCCATCGAGCAGGCCACCCCCACCTCGCCCTGGCAGCCGACCTCGGCGCCGGAGATCGACGCGTTCTTCTTGTAGAGCGAGCCGATGGCCGTGGCCGTCAGCAGGAAATCGAAGACCCCCTGCTCGCTGGCGCCGTGGCAGAAGCGGTCGTAGTAGTGGAGCACCGCCGGGACGATGCCGGCCGCCCCGTTGGTCGGCGCGGTGACGACCCGGCCGCCGGCGGCGTTCTCCTCGTTGACGGCGATGGCGTACATGCTGATCCAGTCCATCACCGCCAGGGGGTCGCGCAGCATCGCCTCGGCCCGGCCGGTGAGGTCGCGGTGGAGCGCGGCGGCGCGCCGGCGCACCTTGAACGCGCCGGGCAGCACGCCGTCCTGGGTCAGGCCGCGGGCGACGCACGCCTTCATGGCGTGCCAGATGGCGCGCAGGCCGGCCTCCAGCTCCGCCTCGCCGCGCGCCACCCGCTCGTTGGCGCGGACCAGGGCGGCGATGGTCATGCCGCGCTCGCGCGCCAGGCGCAGCAGCTCCTCGCCGCTGGCGAAATCATACGGGACCGACGGGCCGTCCGGCGCCGGCTCGTTGCGGAACAGCTCCTCCTCCGTCACCACGAAGCCGCCCCCGACCGAATAGCAGACCCGGGCGTCGATCAGCCCGCCCTCGCCGTCGAACGCGGAGAAGCGCAGGCCGTTGGGGTGGCCCGGCAGGGTCTCGCCGCGGTGCAGCAGCAGGTCGCGCGCCGCGTCGAAGCCGACGACGTGGCGGTCGCCCAGCCGGATGGCGCCGGTGGCGCGCACCCGCTCGGCCTGCGCCGCCACCCCGTCGGGGTCCACCGTCTCCGGCCACGCCCCCATCAGGCCGAGCAGGACGGCGCGGTCGGTGCCGTGGCCCGGCCCGGTCAGGGCCAGCGAGCCGTAGAGCTCCACCACCACCCGGCGCACCCGGTCGAGGGTGCCGCGTCCCGCCAGCTCGGCCACGAAGCCGGCGGCGGCCTTCATCGGGCCGACGGTGTGGGAGCTCGACGGCCCGATGCCGATCTTGAAGATGTCGAAGACGCTGACGGTCATGGCCGTTGCTTTCCCGGGATGGTCGGCGGTCAGGCGGTGCGGCCGCCGTATTCCGCCATGGCGTCGGCCAGCCACCCCCACACGTACTCGCCGAAGGAGCGGCGGGGCAGGAGGTCGTAGGTCGGCGCCTCGTCGACCTGGCGCAGGATCACCCCGGCCCGTCCCAGCAGCGTCTGGGCGCACTGGCCGGGACGGAAGCCGCGGGGGTGGAGGTCGAGGCTGCAGCCCTTCAACAGGGTTTCCCGCGCCATCGGGCCGGACAGGCGGAACAGGGCGCGGTTGCCGGTGACGTCGGTGACCGCGGCGTGCAGGTCGCCCAGCGCCGCCCGCAGACGCCCGACCAGCGCCGCCTCGGCGCCTGGTGCGGTCAGCACCAGCCACTCGTCGGGACCGAGCCACAGCACCGTGACCTCGCCCACCGCCTGCACGGTGTTGGCGGTCAGCGGCAGCACGCAGTCGAGCACGCCGCCGACGGCGCGGGCGAAGCGCGGGTCGGCCGGATCGCCGCGCAGGTTGATCTGGCCGGGCGGCATGAGCTCGACCAGCGCCAGGGTGCCCGCCGGCAGCGCCGGCGGCGCGTCGTGGGCGGCGGCGATGCGGGCGACGGCGCCCGCGCGGACCAGGGCGCTAGCCATGGAGGCGCACTCCTTCGGTGTCATAGAAGACCGGGCTGGTGACGGTGCAGGCCACCGTCCGGCCACCCAGCGGCGCGTAGACGGTCTGGCCGGCCAGTTCCGGCCCGTTCTTGATCAGGGCCAGCGCGATGGAGCGGCCCAGCGTCTCGCAGCGGTAGCTGGAGGTGACGTGGCCCAGCATGGGGATCGGCGCCGTGCCGCCAGGGACGGCGGTGATCTGCGCCCCTTCCGGCAGCAGCTCGGCCGGGTCCTGCGTGACCAGGCCGACCAGCCGCTTGCGGTCGCCGCGCGCCGTGTCGCTGCGCCGGAACGAGCGCTTGCCGACGAAGTCGGGCTTCTGCTTCGACACGATCCAGTCCATGCCGAGATCCTGCGGGGTGACGGTGCCGTCGGTCTCCTGGCCGACGATGATGTAGCCCTTCTCGGCGCGCAGCACGTGCATGGTCTCGGTGCCGTAGGCGGTGATGCCGTGCGCCTCGCCCGCCGCCATCAGCGCCCGCCACAGGGCCAGGCCGTGCTGCGCCGGCACGTTGATCTCGTAGGACAGCTCGCCGGTGAAGCTGATGCGGAACACCCGCGCCGGGATGCCGGCGGCGGTGCCCTCCTTCATGGCCATGAAGGGGAACGCCTTGGGGTCGAGGTCGAGGTCGGGCATCAGGGCGCGGACCACGTCGCGCGCCTTCGGCCCGGCGATCGAGGCGGTGGCCCAGTGCTCGGTGACCGAGGTCAGGTAGACCTTGAGGTGCGGCCACTCGGTCTGCAGGTACTCCTCCAGCCAGTCCAGCACCTTGGCGGCGTTGCCGGTGGTGGTGGTCATCAGGAAGTGGTTGGGGCCGAGGCGCGTGGTCACGCCGTCGTCCATCACCATCCCGTCCTCCTTGCACATCACTCCATAACGGCAGCGCCCGGGCTCGAGCTTCAGCCAGGCGTTGGTGTACATGCGGTTCAGGAACTCCGCCGCGTCCGGACCCTGGATGTCGATCTTACCCAGGGTCGAGGCGTCGAGCACGCCGACCGCGGAGCGCACGGCGCGGCATTCCCGGGCCACCGCCGCGTCCATGGTCTCCGACCCGCGCGGGAAGTAGCGCGGGCGCTTCCATTGGCCGACATCCTCGAACACCGCGCCGGCCTCGAGGTGCCAGGGGTGCATGGGCGTCAGGCGGGCGGGATCGGCCAGCGCGCCGATGTCGCGCCCGGCGAGCGTGCCGTAGGTCACCGGCGTGTAGGGCGGGCGGAAGGTGGTGGTGCCGACCTGGGGGATCGGGCTGGCCAGCGAGGCGGCCAGGATGGCCAGCGCGTTGACGTTGGAGGTCTTGCCCTGGTCGGTGCCCATGCCGGTGGTGGTGTAGCGCTTCAGGTGCTCCACCGACTGGTAGCCTTCGCGCGACGCCAGCAGCACGTCGGCCGCCGTCACGTCGTTCTGGTGGTCGACGAAGTGCTTGGCCTTGCCGTGGCCCAGCGGCTTGGTCGAGGGGACGACCCACACCGGGCGCAAGGGCGCCTCCGCGGCGGCGGTCGCCGCCGGCACGGCCGCCGGCGACCCGTCGCCGAAGCCGGCCAGCAGCGCCGCCTCGGCCCCGGCCGCGGCCCCCTCGGCCAGGCAGCCGGGCAGGTCGAAGGTGCCCTTGCAGGCCCCGGCCGAGCGCTCCGCCTGGACCGGCGTGCCGGGCACGAAGCAGGCGCGGGCCGCGTCCCAGACCACCTTGGCCGTCGACTGGGAGTGGAGGTGGACCGACGGGTTCCAGCCGCCCGACATGGCGACGAGGTCGCAGGCGATGGCGGTGGCGGGTCCCGTCACGGCGCCGCCGTCCGCGGACAGCGCCATCACCTCGACCCCGGACACCCGCTTGGTGCCGCGGGTGGCGACCACCGCGCTGCCGGTGATGATCCGCAGGCCGCGGCGGCGGGCCTCGGCCGGCAGGGCGCCGTCGGCCTGCTCGCGCAGGTCGACAATGGCGGCCACGGCGATGCCGGCGCCGGCCATGTCCAGCGCGGCGGCGTAGGCGCTGTCGTTGTTGGTCAGCACCACCGCGGTGCGGCCGGGCAGGGCGGCGTAGCGGTTGACGTAGGTGCGCACGGCGCCGGCCAGCATGACGCCGGGCCGGTCGTTGTCGGCGAACACCAGCGGGCGCTCGTGGGCGCCGGTCGCCAGCACCACCCGCTTGGCCCGTACCTTCCACAGGCGCTGGCGCGAGACGCCGGCCGCACGGGCCGCGGCGCGCGGCAGGTGGTCGGTCCGCCGCTCGGCCATGATCAGGTAGTTGTGGTCGTAGTAGCCGCTGACCGTGGTGCGTGGCAGCAGCCGCACCTCCGGGTGGGCGGCCAGCTCGGCCACCGCCGCCGCGACCCACGCGGCGGCGGGCTTGCCGTCCAGGGTCTCGCCCTGGCCCAGCAGGGAGCCGCCGAACTCGTTCTGCTCGTCGGCCAGGATCACCCGCGCCCCGCTGCGGGCCGCCGACAGGGCGGCGGCCAGCCCGGCCGGACCGGCCCCCACCACCAGCACGTCGCAATGGGCGTGCATCTTGTCGTAGGTGTCGGGATCGACCTCCCGCGGTGCCTTGCCGAGGCCGGCGGCGCGGCGGATCAGCGGCTCGTAGACCCGCATCCACAGGCTGCGCGGGTGCATGAAGGTCTTGTAGTAGAAGCCGGCGACGAAGACCTTGCCGAGCAGGTCGTTGATCGCGCCGACGTCGGTCTCGACGCTGGGCCAGCAGTTCTGGCTCGCGGCGACGAGGCCGTCGCAGAGCTCGACCTGGGTGGCACGGATGTTGGGCTCGGTGGTGGCACCGGTGCCGAGCTGCACCAGCGCCGACGGCTCCTCCGAGCCGGCCGACAGGATGCCGCGCGGCCGGTGGTACTTGAAGCCGCGGCCGACCAGGGCGACCCCGTTGGCCAGCAGGGCCGAGGCCAGCGTGTCGCCGGCGTACCCCTGATAGCGCGTGCCGTTGAAGGTGAAGCCGATCGGGCGGGAGCGGTCGATGCGCCCGCCCGTGGCGGTGCGGTGGCTGGACGCGGCCATCACCGTCCCCCCTGCTCGGCGGCCAGCGCCAGCGCCGGTTCGGGCGCCGGCTCGGGCGCGGTGGCCGGCGCGGCGGTCGTGCCGTCGCCGGTGTAGACCCGCAGGATGGCGTGGGTCACGGTGTGGCGCTCCACGTTGAACCAGCGGCGGCAGCCGTGGCTGTGCACCCAGCGCTCGCGGTGGGTGCCCTTGGGGTTGCGCCGCATGAACAGGAAGTCGGCCCACTGCGCGTCGCTCAGCGCCGCAGGGTCGGCCGGTCGGACCCGGTGCGCCTCGCCACCGCAGCAGAACTCGGTTTCGTCGCGGGGGCCGCACCAGGGGCAGGGGATCAGCAGCATGGCGGTGTCCTCGGGCGTCTTGCGGTCAGTGAGCCACGGCCGCCGCGCCGTGCTCGTCGATCAGGTGGCCCGACGTGAAGCGGTCGAGCGAGAACGGCGCGTTGAGGGCGTGCGGCTGGTCGCGGGCGATGGTGTGGGCGAACACCCAGCCCGAGCCCGGGGTGGCCTTGAAGCCGCCGGTGCCCCAGCCGCAGTTGATGTAGAGCCCGTCGACCGGCGTCCTGGAGACGATCGGGCTGGCGTCGGGGCAGGTGTCGACAATGCCGGCCCACTGGCGCAGCATGCGCAGCCGGCTGAAGATCGGGAACAGCTCCAAGAGCGCACCCATCTGGTGCTCGATGACGTGGAAGCTGCCGCGCTGGCCGTAGGAGTTGTAGCCGTCGACGCCCGCGCCCATGACCAGCTCGCCCTTGTCGGACTGGCTGACGTAGACGTGGACGGCGTTGGACATGACCACGCAGTCGATGACCGGCTTGACCGGCTCCGACACCAGGGCCTGCAGCGGGTGGCTTTCCAGGGGCAGGCGCAGGTCGGCCATGGCGGCGACGACGCTGGAGTGACCGGCGGCGACGATGCCCACCTTGCCGGCGCGGATGAAGCCCCTGGTGGTCTCGACCCCGGTGACCCGGCCGCCGTCGCGGCGGATGCCGGTGACCTCGCAGTTCTGGATGATGTCGACGCCGCGCTGGCTGGCCGCCCGCGCGAGGCCCCAGGCGACGGCGTCGTGGCGGGCGGTGCCGCCGCGCCGCTGCAGGGTGCCGCCCATGATCGGGTAGCGCACGTCGGGCGACGTGTTGATGATCGGGCAGTAGGCCTTGATCTCCTCGGCCGACAGCCACTCGCTGTCGATTCCATTCAAGCGCAGCGCATTGACCCGGCGCATGCCCTCGCGCACGTCGTGGAGATTGTGGGCGAGGTTCAGCACGCCGCGCTGGCTGAACATGATGTTGTAGTTGATGTCCTGGCTCAGCCCCTCGTAGAGCTGGACCGACTTCTCGTAGAGCGCGGCGCTCTCGTCCCACAGGTAGTTGGAGCGCACGATCGTGGTGTTGCGGCCGGTGTTGCCGCCGCCCAGCCAGCCGCGCTCGATCACCGCGACGTTGGTGATGCCGTGCTCCTTGGCCAGGTAATAGGCGGTCGCCAGGCCGTGGCCGCCGCCACCGATGATCACCACGTCGTAGGCGGCTTTGGGTGTGGCGTCGCGCCACGCCCGGTCCCATCCCTGGTGATGGGTCAGCGCGTTTTTCAGCAAGGAGGTGAGGGAGTAGGTCGCCATGGCCGGCCTCGCGGGTTGAGCGGAGCCACACTAGCCAGGAGTCGCGGCGGCCCGCCTAGAACGAAGCGGCCAATCCACTTGTACGGAAGCGACGCCGCCCGACTTTGCGGCCGTCCGCCGGGCGGGTCCGGCGCCAAGGATCCGGCCCTTGGCGCGATTGGAGAGGATGGTGTCGCGAACACGTAGGAAAGGGTCGCGCTAAGATTATTAGCTTTTGACTCAGTTTTTGCGGTGCGGCACCGGAGGCGACGATGCAGGCTTCATCCACCACGTCCTCGGCCATTCTCGCCGGCGAGGGTCTTCACAGGGTCTTCGGCGGGCGGACCGCGGCGGCGCTCGCCATGGTGCGGGAGGGTGTGCCGTCGGACGAGGTGACGCGGGCCACCGGCGCCACCGTCGCCGTGCGCGACGTCTCGGTCGACCTGCGCGAGGGCGAGACGCTGGTCGTCATGGGCCTCGTCCGGTCCGGGAAATCGACCCTGCTCCGCCTCCTCAACCGGCTGGTGGAGCCGACGGCCGGCACGGTCCGCTTCCGCGGCGCCGACCTCGGTTCGTGCACCGCGAAGGAGCTCGCCGCGATCCGCCGCAGCGCGTTCGGGATGGTGTTCTCCTCGGTCGCCCTGTTCCCCAACCGCACCGTCCTGGAGAATGTCGCCTTCGCCCCCGAGGTCGCCGGGGCCTCGAAGGCGCAGCGCCGGTCCGGTGCGCGCGCGCTTCTGGAGGAGTCGGGGCTCGGCGACCTCGGGCGGCTCCATCCCGCCGCCCTGACGGCGGAACAGAGGCTGCGGGTGGGGTTGGCGCGGGCGCTGATGAACGACCCCGAGGTGCTGCTGATGGACGATCCCTTCGCCGGGCTCGATCCGGTGACCCGCATGGCGGTGCAGGGCGAGATCGCGGGCCTGCAGCGCGGGCGGCGGCGCAGCGTCATGTTCGTCACCGACGACCCGGAGGAGGCCGTGCGCGTCGGCGACCGCATCATGGTGATGCGCGAGGGGCGCGTGGTCCAGCCGGCCGTCGCCGCCGAGGACCTCCTCGAGAACCCGGCGGACGATTATGTGCGCACCCTGTTCCGCGCCGTCGCCGCCCAGCACGGGCAGCGGCGCCAGACCCAGCGAATCGAGGGGCTGATCGGGCAGTTCGAGCAGGTGGTGACCGAGGCGCTGGGCGCGGTGGACAGCTCGGCCGGGGAACTGGACGCCACCGCCCGCCGTCTGACCGACATCATCGCCCGCACCCACGAGCAGTCGACCGCCACGACGACCGCCGCGGAGGCCATCGCCGCGAACGTGCAGGCGGTGGCGGCGGTCACCGACGACGCCTTCGCCTCCTTCGCCGAGATCCAGCAGCAGATCGACGAATCCTCGCGCGTCGCCGACGCCGCGGTGCAGCAGGCCAACCGGATCAACGAGTCCGTGCACGGCCTGCAGGAATCGGCGGACAGCATCGGCAACGTGGTGCGCATCATCTCGGAGATCGCCGGGCAGACCAACCTGCTGGCCCTCAACGCGACCATCGAGGCGGCCCGCGCCGGCGAGGCCGGCAAGGGCTTCGCGGTGGTCGCCTCGGAGGTCAAGGTGCTGGCGACCCAGACCGCCAAGGCCACCGAGGACATCACCGCCCGCATCGGCGCCATGCAGCAGGCCACCGCGGCCGCCGTGGACGCGATCCAGCGGATCGGCGCCACCATCGCCGAGGTCAGCCGCACCGCCGGCACCATCGCCGCCGCGATGTCCAGCCAGGCCGGAGTCTCGTCGCGCATCCACGCCAGCATCGACCAGGCGGTGACCGGGACCGGCGTGGTCAGCCGCACCGCCCTGCGCATGACCGACGGGGCGCGGGCCACCGAGGGCGCCACCGACCAGGTGCTGACCGCCGGCCAGGGCCTGGCCCGGCAGACCACCCGGCTGCGCGGCAGCGTCGAGCGGTTCCTGGCCGGCATCCGCGCCGGCTGACCGCCCGGCTCACCGCCCGCCGCCGGGCGGCGCGGCCGTATGCCCCTTGTCGGGGTTTCGTATGTCGCTGTCGCAGTGGGCGATGTCCGGTCCCCGGCGGTGCGGCACGCTCGTCCGCAAGCATGGCGAACGGGCGAACCGGCCGTGCGATGGTCCCACCCTCCCACACTCCGTCCCAGGGAGACTTCCAGAATGTCCACGGCGATGGCTGTGCACGCCTTGCTTCAGCGCCGCACGCCCGGCTTCAGCCTCGAAGCCCCGTTCTACACCAGCGACGAGATCTTCAAACTCGACATGGAGGCCATCTTCGGCCGCCACTGGATCCAGGTGGCGGTCGAGCCGGACGTGCCGGAACCCGGCGACGTGCTGGTGGTCGATGTCGGCAAGGCCTCCGTGATCATCCTGCGCGACGACGACATGCAGATCCGCGCCTACCACAACGTGTGCCGCCACCGCGGCGCGCGGCTCGTGCTCCAGGAGCGGGCCTCGGTCGGCAACCTGGTGTGCAGCTACCACCAGTGGACCTACGGGCTGGACGGCGGGCTGCTGGCGGCCGACCAGATGGGCGCCGGCTTCGACCGCTCCTGCCGCAACCTGAAGCCCGTCCACCTGCGCTCCATCGCCGGGCTGCTGTTCATCTGCCTGGCCGAGACGCCGCCCGCCGACATCGACCAGATGGCCGCGGCGATCGAGCCCTACCTGCTGCCCCACGGCATCGTCGACTGCAAGGTGGCCAAGGAGATCGACATCGTCGAGCAGGGCAACTGGAAGCTCACGATGGAGAACAACCGGGAGTGCTACCACTGCGTCGGCAACCACCCCGAGCTGACGGTGCCGCTGTTCGAGTACGGCTTCGGCTTCGCCGTCGACGGCGCCGATCCGCGGCGGCGGGAGCACGCCGCGAAGTACGACGCGCTGGTGGCGGCGTGCCACGAGCGCTGGGAGGGCAGCGGCCTGCCGTCGCGCGAGATCGACGCGCTCTCCGGCACCGCGACGGGATTCCGCGTGCAGCGCCTGCCGCTCGACGGGGCGGGGGAATCCCACACCCGCGACACCCGCGCGGCCTCGACGAAACCGCTGGGCACGCTCACCGAGCGCAACGTCGGCGCGCTGTCCTTCTGGATGCAGCCCAACGCCTGGAACCATTTCATGGGCGACCACGCGGTGATCTTCACGGTGCTGCCGCTCGGGCCCGACCGCACGCTGCTGAAGACGCGCTGGCTGGTGCACAAGGATGCGGTCGAGGGGGTGGACTACGATCCGGAGAACCTGACCTTCGTGTGGAAGGCCACCAACGCCCAGGATTCCCACCTCGTGGGGATCTCCCACGCCGGCATCGAAAGCCCGGCCTACGAGCCCGGTCCCTATTCCCCCTACACCGAGCCGCTGGTGGAGAAGTTCGTCGCCTGGTACGTGGAGCGCCTGTCGGAGCACCTGTGGAACCACGGCGATCCCGGCCCGGTCGCCATCGCGGCCGAGTGAGGCGGGGGACGCACGCACCATGCCCGACGGATCGGACGCGCTGCCGCAGGGCGGCCCCCCGGCGCTCCCGGACTGGAACCCGGACGTCGACGACACCCTGGTGTGCCGGGCGGTCCGGCAGGAGACCCGCGACGTCAAGACCTTCGTCTTCGCGCCGCGCGCGCCGTGCCTGTTCCGCTTCCGGCCGGGGCAGTTCCTCACCCTGGACCTGCCGATCGGCGGCACGACGGTGCAGCGCAGCTACACCATCGCGTCGTCGGCGGCGCGTCCCTTCCGCCTCGCCATCACCGTGAAGCGGGTGCCGGGGGGGCCGGTGTCCAACTGGCTGCACGACACCCTGGCGCCGGGGGACACCATCCGGGCCGTGGGGCCGCTCGGCGACTTCACGCCCGCGGAGCGGTCCGAGTCCGGGGCGGGGGCGGCGAAGCACCTGTTCCTGTCCGGGGGCAGTGGGATCACGCCGCTGATGTCGATGGCGCGCACCTTCGACGACCTGGGCGAGGACCACGACGTGGTCTTCGTCCACGCCGCCCGCACCCCGGCGGACATCATCTTCCGCAAGGAACTCGATGCGATGGCCGCGCGCAATCCCGGGCTGCGCATCGCCCATGTCTGCGAAGGCACGGACGGCGAGGGGGAGTGGGCCGGCCACACCGGACGGCTGACCCTGCCGATGCTGCGGCTGATCGCGCCGGACCTGCTGGAGCGCGAGGTGTATGTCTGCGGCCCGGCGCCCTTCATGGCGGCGGTCCACGGCTGCCTGCTGGACGCCGGCTTTCCGATGGAGCGCCACCACCAGGAGAGCTTCACGTTCGAGGACCTGGGTGCGGACGGCGGCGGCGCGGCACGCCCGGCCACACCGGAGGAGCCGCCGCTCGCGGTGGCGGCCCACCGCGTGGATTTCGCCCGGATCGGCCGAACCGTGTATTGCCCGGCCGGAACCACCATTGTCGAGGCGGCCGAGGCGGCCGGCATCCGGCTGCCGGTGTCGTGTTCCCAGGGCCTGTGCGGGACCTGCAAGACCAAGCTGCTGTCCGGGACGGTGGAGATGGCCCACAAGGGCGGCATCCGCAAGCGCGAGATCGACCAGGGGATGGTGCTGCTGTGCTGCAGCCGGCCGACCGGTGACGTGGTGGTCGACCGCTGAACCCCGGCGTGCGGGTCAGCCCCGCGCGGGTGCGGCCTGACCCGTGCGGAAGGGGCTTCGGGCGTTCGCCTGCCGGTGGAGCGTGCTGATGGTGGCGTTCTCGCGGTCCAGTTGGGCGGCGACGGCGCGATGGACGGCCTCGTCGGGAAAATGGAAGCAGGTCTGCGTCCTCCGCGGCAGGAAGCCGCGCGCCAGCTTGTGGTCGCCGCCGGCTCCGCCCTCGACGACCGGAATCCCGCGGTCGATCGCGATCTCGATGCTGCGGTACAGGCAGACCTCGAAGTGGAGGAACCTGCGGTCTTCCGCGATGCCCCAGTTCCGGAGGAGGAGGCGGTCCCGGCCGATCACGCAGAAGGTTCCGGCGATCCAACGGCCGCCAACGGCGGCCAGGATCAGGACGACGCGGTCGCCGAGGACCTCGACAAGCCCGGTGAAGAACGCGGGCGTGAGATGGGCGGCGCTGTTCTTGCGCCGGCATCCCTCCACGTACAGGCGGTGATAGGCGATCCAATGGGCCTCGGTGGCCTCCGCTCCGGTCAGCGTGTGCACCCGGACGCCGCTGTCCCTCACCTCGCGGCGCTCGCGACGGATGATGTTGCTTTTGTGGGGAGTCAGGGACGCCAGGAACGCGTCGAAGTCGCGGTATCCGCGGTTGTGCCAATGGTACTGGATGTCGTCGAGGGTCAGCCATCCGGCGTCGCTGAGACAGCGCCGGCCGGCCTGGTCGGGGAACGGGATCTGGATCGACGACAGGCCCTGCTCCCGCGCCGCGGACTGGATTCGCTCAACCAGCGCCGCGGCCGCGCCGGGCGGCGCGCCGGGGCGGACCGGCAGGCATGGCCCGGCGGCAGGGATCAGTGGAATCCGGCCGACGAGCTTGGGGTAGTAGCGCCGCCCGGCCCGCTCGAACGCGTGCGCCCAGGCTTGGTCGTTGATGAACTCGCCGTCCGAATGGTGTTTGAGGTGCATCGGCGCGGCGGCGACGATGCGCTCGTCGCGATCCCGCAGCACGACGTGGTGTGGCGAGAACCCGGTGCCCGGACACACGGACCCGCTGGTCTGAAGGAGCCGCAGGAAGGCGTGGCTGATGAACGGGTCGCCCGTGCCGGTGCAACGGTCCCAGTCCGCGGCGTCCACGGCGGTGATGTCCGCGACCGTTTGGCAGCGCAAGGCCGGGTCCGCCGGACGGGCTGCGGGCTCGGCCGGCGGATGGGGGGCGGCGTGGTCCATGTCGACCAGCGCCGCCAGCAGCGCCGGCTCATCCCATGGCACGTCGTGGAACGCCTCCCGCAGGTGGGGGCTGGCGCCGTCCCGCCGCCACTCCGACGGGAACAGCGCGACCAGCCGGCGCCCCTCCGCGGTGGCCACCGGGAGCCGGGCCGGCGGCGCCGTCCCGCCGGCGAGCGCGGCATGAAGCGCTCCGCACAGGTCGGCCCCGCAGCGGGCGCCGAGGTGGCTGGTCAGGGTCGGGCGGGCGTTGAACTCGAGCACATGGACCCGGTCGGTGCCGTCCTCGATGATCGCGTCGACGCCGGCGAAGCCGGTGAAGCCGAAATGTTGGACGAGCGCCCGTGCCGCGCTGTCGAGGTCGGGATTCTCGATCACCTCGATCACCGATGCCGCGCCGGTACGGGACGGGCCGCCCTCCACCTTGACGTAGGCGAAGGATGCCAGGACCCGGCCCCGCAGCGCCACCAGGGACAGGGATGCCGCCGGCCCCTCGATCCGCTTCTGGATCACCGCGACCAGTCCGGGGATGAGGCACGCGTGCCGCGGGTCGCGCCGGATGAAGACGTTGCTTCTGTCGACGAACGCCGCCAGGTCCTCCTCGGACTCCATGTCGTGGACGCCCACCCCGCCCGCCGTGAAATCCCGTTTCACCAGGAGCGGGTAGCCGATCCCCGCGGCGACGTCGAACAGATTGACCCGGTGGTCGGCCAGGGCCTGCGGTGGAAAGCGCCACGCTGCGGCACCGGCGAGGGAGCACAGATGGGACCGGCGCGGCACCGCCTCGTGCCGCTCCGGCGAGCCGAGCGACGCGGTGAGGTCGGCGACGACGGCGCGGTCGGTGCCGTCCTGGTCGGCCGGAGGACGCAGAACGACGTCGTGCAGGAGCTTGACCATCGCCTCGTCCGCCGGAACCACGAAGGCGGAGCCCCAGCGCTGGTGGATGCTCCGCAGCGCCCGCCACACCGGTGCGGCTTCGGCGGGCGGCGGGAACCGCACGATGGCGTCGACGAAGCCCGACGTTTCCAGAAGCGTCCCCGCCGGGCAGCAGGCGATCACCGTGAAGCCCGCCTGCCGCAAGGGCTTGGCGAGCCGCGCGGCGCTGATCCAGGTCGTGCCGGCGCAGGCAAGGACGATGTTCATTCCCCCGGCCCTGGACGCCCCCGAACTCGGCAATGTCAGGCTCCCTTGTCGGTTCGACACCCGCGTGCGGCCGGCGTGTCCTCTCCGGTCGTCCCGCCGTGGCGTCCCGCCATGGCGTCCTGCTGGTCCCCGGGCTGGCGGTGGCGCCGCTGCGGCGACGGTCCGGGCTCAGCGGGGGGCCGCGGCGACGGCGGTGTCGAGTTGCAGGGCGAGGTAGTCGTGCAGCAGCGACCGGGCGCGGCGTGCGTCCACCTCGCCGGTCAGGGCGGAGCGCAGCCACACCCCGTCGATCAGCGCGCCCATGCCGTGGGCGGTGGATTCCGCCCGCTCCACCGGCAGCAGGGTGCGCAGGCTGTAGAGCAGATTGGAGTGCAGCCGCCGCACGTTGATGCGCTGCAACTGGGCCAGCGCCGGGACGTGCGGCACCTGGGTCCAGAACGCCAGCCAGGCGTTCACCACCCCCGGCGCGAACTGGTCCGTCGTGAAATTGCTGTCGATCACCGCGGCCAACCGTTCACGGTGGGTGCGGGCACCGGCCAGCCGGCGCACGGTGTCGGCCCGCAGGTCCTCCATCATGGCGCGCATGGTGGCGGCGAGGAGCTGATCCTTGCCGCCGAAATAGTGCTGGATGATGCCCGGCGAAACACCGGCGGCGTCGCTGATGGTGCGCACGGTGGTGTCGGCGAACCCCCGCTCCCCCATCGAGCGGATGGTGGCTTCGATGAGCTGGCGCCGGCGGATCGGCTGCATCCCGACTTTCGGCATCGTGGTCCTCGGTGACGGCCCCGGCTGGCCGAGGCGGGCGGCCTGTCCTAACACACGGGGGCGGCCGCGGTCTTCCGGTTCGGCGGCCGGGCTTTTCTTATTTGCTCGTTCAAAGAAATACGTTAGCCTGCCCGACGAATCAACGAACGAACAACGTTCGGATGCCCCGGCGCTGCGGCGTCGGGATGAGGACGATCCGTATCAAGGATCGCGCGAACGACGGCGTCTATGCCCGGCCCGCTCCGCGCGGCGGCGGTCCGGGGCGTGTGCCGTGCTTCCCGAAACCAGAGCACAGGGAGAGTGAGATCATGCAGAAGGCTATCCGCACCGCGGCCTTGGGGGCCGGTCTCGTCCTGGCGGCTGCTACGGCGGCCCAGGCGGCCGATCCGGCGGCCTGCAAGGCCGTGAAGATGGGCGACGTGGGCTGGACCGACATCGCCGCCACCACCGCGCTCGCCACCGTCACCCTGGAGGCGATCGGCTACGAGCCCTCGTCCAACATCTCGTCGGTTCCCGTGGTCTATCTCGGCATGAAGACCAAGTCGCTCGACGTCTTCCTCGGCAACTGGATGCCGACGATGGAGAGCTTCCTGAAGCCGGTTCTGGAGGACGGCTCGGTGGAGGTGCTGCGCACCAACCTGGAAGGGGCGAAGTACACCCTGGCGGTGCCGAGCTACGCCGCTGCCGAGGGGCTGAAGGCGTTCGGCGACATTGCCACCTTCAAGGACAAGCTCGACGGCAAGATCCACGGCATCGAGGCCGGCAACGACGGCAATCTGGTGATCGAGAACATGATCAAGGAGGGCGCCTTCGGCCTCAGCGATTTCAAACTCGTGGAATCGAGCGAGGCCGGGATGCTGTCCGAGGTCAAGCGGGCGACCCGCTCCAAGAAGTGGATCGTCTTCCTCGGCTGGGCGCCCCACCCCATGAACAAGCACTTCGACCTGACCTACCTTGCCGGCGGCGACGACTGGTTCGGGCCGGATTTCGGCGGCGCCGTGGTCAACACCAACGTGCGCAAGGGCTATGTCGAGGAGTGCCCCAACGCCGGCCGCTTCTTCAAGAACCTCTCCTTCACCCTGGAGATGGAGAACGCGGTCATGGACGACATCCTCAACAACGACACCCGCGCCAACGACGCCGCCAAGGCCTACCTCAAGGCCAACCCGGCGACGCTGAACGCCTGGCTCGACGGCGTCACCACCTTCGACGGCAAGGACGGCCTGGCCGCGGCGAAGACCGCGCTCGGCATCAACTGACGCCGCGGCCGCCCCTCCCTGGAGGGGCGGCGCCCGCCCGTCACGCATGATTCCCACCGCCTCACGAGTGCAGCGATGACCCGGTTCCAACGGCAGACCCACCACATCCACGGGCGGCCGCACGCTGGTGCGGGCGCCGACGCCTTCATCACCACCAACCCCGCCACGGGTGAGGTTCTGGCCGAGGTGCCGCAGGCGACCGCCGCCGACGTCGACCGTGCCGTCGCCAGCGCGGCGGAGGGGCAGGCCGTGTGGGCGGCGATGACGGCGATGGAACGCTCGCGCGTGCTGCGGCGCGCCGTCGACCTGCTGCGCGCCCGCAACGACGACCTGGCCTGGCTGGAGACGCTCGACACCGGCAAGCCCATCGCCGAGACGCGGAGCGTCGACATCGTCACCGGCGCGGACGTGCTGGAGTATTACGCCGGCCTCACCACCATGCTGGAGGGCCAGCAGATCCCGTTGCGCGCCTCCTCCTTCGTCTACACCCGGCGGGAGCCGCTGGGGGTGGTCGCCGGCATCGGCGCCTGGAACTACCCGATCCAAATCGCGCTCTGGAAATCGGCCCCGGCGCTGGCGGCCGGCAACGCCATGGTCTTCAAACCCAGCGAGGTGACGCCGCTGAGCGCGCTGGCGCTGGCGGCGCTCTACACCGAGGCGGGGCTGCCCGACGGCGTGTTCAACGTGGTCCAGGGCGACGGGCGGGTCGGCGCGCTGCTCACGGCCCACCCCGGCGTCGAGAAGGTGTCGTTCACCGGCGGCGTCGAGACCGGCAAGCGGGTGATGGCGTCCGCCGCCGGCTCGACCCTCAAGGAGGTGACGATGGAGCTCGGCGGCAAGTCGCCGCTGATCGTCTTCGCCGACGCCGATCCCGACCGCGCCGCCGACATCGCGGTCATGGCGAACTTCTTCAGCTCCGGCCAGGTCTGCACCAACGGCACACGGGTGTTCCTCCACACCGCCATCCGCGCGGCGGTCGAGGAGCGCATCCTGGAGCGGGTGGCGCGCATCCGCATGGGCGACCCGCTGGACCCGGACACCAATTTCGGCCCCCTGGTCAGCCGGCCGCACATGGACAAGGTGCTGGGCTTCATCGCGCGCGGCCAGGCCGAGGGCGCACGCCTGCTGGCCGGCGGCGGCCGAGCCACCGACGGGGCGCTGGCCCAGGGCGCCTTCGTGCAGCCCACGGTCTTTTCCGACTGCACCGACGGAATGGCCATCGTCCGCGACGAGATCTTCGGCCCGGTGATGAGCCTGCTGACCTTCGAGGACGAGGAGGAGGTGGTGCGCCGGGCCAACGCCACGACCTACGGCCTGGCGGCCGGGCTGGTGACCCGCGACCTCGCCCGCGCCCACCGGGTCATCCACCGGCTGGAGGCCGGCATCTGCTGGATCAACACCTGGGGCGAATCCCCGGCGGAGATGCCGGTCGGCGGCTACAAGCAGTCCGGCGTCGGCCGCGAGAACGGCGTCGACACCCTGCTCCACCACACAAGGCTGAAGTCGGTGCAGGTGGAGCTGGGCGACTTCGCCTCCGTCTTCTGAACCCCAAGGCCCTTCAATCCGCCGCGGAGGTGACTCCCATGGCCCAGGCCACCGAGTTCGACTACATCATCATCGGCGCCGGCTCGGCCGGCAACGTGCTGGCGGCCCGCCTCACCGAGGACGCCGATGTGCGCGTCCTGCTGCTGGAGGCGGGCGGGCCCGACCACCGCCTCGACTTCCGCACGCAGATGCCGGCGGCGCTGGCCTATCCTCTGGCCGGACGGCGCTACAACTGGGCCTACGAGACCGAGCCCGAGCCGCACATGAACAACCGCCGCATGGAGTGCGGCCGCGGCAAGGGGCTGGGCGGCTCGTCGCTGATCAACGGCATGTGCTACATCCGCGGCAACGCCCTGGACTACGACGGCTGGGCGGAGCGGCCGGGTCTGGAGGGATGGTCCTATCTGGACTGCCTGCCCTATTTCAGGAAGGCCGAGACCCACTGCCTGGGGGCCACCGCCTATCATGGCGGCGACGGGCCGGTGCACGTGGCGCGCACCGGCGCCAGGGGCAGCCCGCTGTTCGACGCGATGGTCGAGGCGGGCGTGCAGGCCGGCTACCCGCGCACCGACGACCTCAACGGCTACAGCCAGGAAGGCTTCGGCCCGATGGACCGCACGGTGACGCCGCGCGGCCGGCGCAGCAGCACGGCGCGCGGCTACCTGGACATGGCGCGCGGCCGGCCGGGGCTGACCATCGTCACCCACGCCCTGACCGACCGCATCCTGTTCGACGGAAAGCGCGCGGTGGGCGTGGCCTACGAGCGCCGCGGCGAGACCATCACCGCCCACGCCGCGCGCGAGGTGCTGCTGTGCGCCGGCGCCATCGCCTCGCCGCCGATCCTCCAGCGCTCCGGGGTCGGGCCGGCGGCCGTGCTGCGCGACCTCGGGGTCGCGGCGGTGGCCGAGGTCCCCGGGGTGGGGGAGAACCTGCAGGACCACCTCGAGGTCTACATCCAGTACGCCTGCACCCAGCCGGTGTCCCTCTATCCGGCGCTGAAGCTGTGGAACCAGCCGGCGATCGGCGCCCAGTGGCTGTTCCTCGGCTCCGGCATCGGCGCCAGCAACCAGTTCGAGGCCGGCGGCTTCGTCCGCAGCCACGACGACGTCGCCTGGCCGAACATCCAGTTTCACTTCCTGCCCGTGGCGATCAACTACAACGGCACCGACCCGGTGAAGGAGCACGGCTTCCAGGCGCACATGGGCTCCATGCGCTCACCCAGCCGCGGCCGCGTGCGCGCCCGCTCGCGCGACCCGCGCCAGCACCCGTCCATCCTGTTCAACTACATGGCCGACCCGCAGGACTGGCGGGAGTTCCGCGCCGGCATCCGCATCACCCGCGAGATCATGGCGCAGCCGGCACTGGCCCCGTTCCGCGGCCGCGAGATCAGCCCGGGCGCCCAGCTCGCCACCGACGCCGAACTCGACGCCTTCGTGCGTGCCCATGGCGAGACCGCCTACCACCCGTCCTGCTCCTGCCGCATGGGAACGGACGACATGGCGGTGGTGGACGGGCAGGGGAGGGTGCACGGGGTGGACGGGCTGCGGGTGGTCGACGCCTCGATCATGCCGTTGATCACCACCGGCAACCTCAACGCGCCGACCATCATGATGGCTGAGAAGATCGCCGACACGATCCGCGGCCGGCCACCGCTGGCGCGCGCCAGCGCGGCCTATTTCGTGGCCGGCGGCGCGCCGGCGCGCCGCCCAATGGCCGCCGCGGTGGAATGATCCGCACCGGAATACCTGCCGGGCGATGAGACGACGGCCGGCGTCGCCGGACGCTCTATGAGGCGCCGCGCGTCGGCGCCCCGAACGCTGCCGAGTCGCACCGATGGTGGGAGACGGTCCGCATGGACGCGCGTTGGCGCGCGTCCATGCGCGGTGGCGTCTGTCTTCCGCGCATCCCCCCGGCCGCCGGCCCATCGCGCGTCGTCGGTTTTCAAAACGCCTCTGAAAACAAACAAAAAGTCGTTCTTTTTGGGGCTGGATCGAAAATCATTCGACAATGACATGACGGAATCGGTGGCATCGGTAAATCATATTATTGTATTCACCCTTCATATGCTTAGGTTTGCGCGGGATTGACTCATAAGCGAGCAATTGATACCACGAATTCCCGTGGTGATCGGTGCGTGACGGAATTTGTTTGAAAATTCGGATGACACATTCGTGTTCAATCTCCTTTGAGGCATCGCGCTGGATCGCCGCACCAACCCTGTTTTGTGGAGAGCGATCGTGACGGACACAACCATCCTGCTCGTGCAAGGCGCCCGGGCGGCGTCGCCCTGGTCGGCGATGCTCGCCGGCCATGGCGACGTCGTTGTCTTCACCGGCAGCGAACGGCCGGAGGAGGTCGATCTTCTGGTTCTCGACGCGGCGTCCCTGCGCAAGGAGGGGTTCGAGTCCGCCGCCACCCTTGCGCGCCAAGCCCTCGACAGCAACAAACCGGTGCTGGTGCTGGCGCCCACCGATGAACACAAGACCCGGCTGGCCGCCGCGGGGGCCCTGTTCACCTACCCCAATGGCGAGAGCGAGGCCCTGCTGATCGAGCCGCGCCGCGACGCGGCGGGCACACTGCGTCTGGCGCTGGCCGAGCAGTACGGCCTCGCCGGCATGTCCGGCTCGGTCACCCGGGTGATCGCCACGCGGGCCCACGACGGCCGCGTGGTGCGGGATGCGACGGACCAGTTCTTCGCCCGTCCGGACCAGTCGGACGCCCGCCTCGACACCGGCCCCTTCGTCCAACGGGTGCGCCGGTCGGTGGAAAGCCTGAAGGCGGGCCCGCTGAAAACGCGCGCGTCGTCGGACGCCGCCGGTGACGGCCCGAGCGACCCCCCACCCGACATTCCCACCAACCTCTATGATGTCACACCCGTCAATCTCTACTATTCGCTGCCGTGTCCGAACGGATCGCTCGCGTCGTCGGCTCCACCCCCTCCCCACGGCTACACGTATTTCGAGGGCACCGTGTACATCGGTGTCTACTACGACAACAAATCCGCAAACGAACCCTTGCAATGGCTTGATGTCGAGCATTCTTGCATTTTCTATACCGATGGCATGATGCAGGACAACTCGACGGGCCGCGGCTGGTCTCTGGGGGAAGTCGACATCTCCGGCGAGAACATCAGCGGCCAGTCCCTGGTCACCAACACGTCCTCCCCGGGAAATGCCAACAACGAGACCCAGTACACGACGAGCACATCGTTTTCGGTGGGGTTGGAGGCCGGGGTGGCCCCGGACGGCGGCAACGTCGGCATCAGCGCGGAATACGGCATCGAGAACTCCGAAACGTTCGGGCTGACCGATTGGGCCATCTTGCAGACGAGTCCCGACAACTGGGCTTTCTACCAGCAGATTCCCTATGACGGGCGGTATCCCTCCTCGGATGCCGGCGACGCCTTCGACGGAAATGGGAACGTCAAATCCCTTCCCTCGATTTCGGTCGGCGCGTTCTCGTTCATGACGTCGACGGTATACCAGCATCTGCCGGCGACGAAGGGGTCCCAGACGATCAATTACACGTACAAGTGGATCTCCAACTTCGCCCTGGTCGAGGACCCGGGAAAGAACGCGACCTACACGCTGTATCAGTGCCAATGGATCATCGACCGGAGCTACACGGTCGCCTGGTACCGGGCGATGCCGTGAGGGGGCCGGCGTGATCGCAAACCATGACGCCGCTGTGTGGGACGCAGCGGCGCTTGGCAACCGCCTGGACGACCACGCCCGGTGGTTGGATCGGCTCCCCGGCGGGGTGCGGGCCGATCTGCGCCAGTGGCGTCTTGCCGGCTGCACGCTCGCCGGTGTCCGCCTTGGGGAGGCGGTGCTCCGCGACGTCGACCTGTCGGGCGCGGATCTGTCGAACGCCTGCCTCGCACGCGCGGACCTGCGCTACGCCGCTTTGCGCGGCTCGACCTTGCGCGGCGCCGATTTGACCGGCGCGATGCTGGACCGTGCCGACCTCGCCGGCGCGGATCTGACGGGGGCCGACCTGACCGGGGCGTCGCTCCTGCACACCCGGCTGGATGAGGTGCGCATGTCCTGGTTCGACCCGTCGCTGCTCGCGGAACGGCTGTGGCGGGCGGCGGGGGACGATCTGGAACGCCGCATGCTCGCCGCCTACATCGGCCGCACCACCAGCCGCTGCTGGGTCGACCACAACGACCTGTCCCCCAGGCACCGCGCCTGGATTCTCCGCCAGTTCGCCTTGTGGCGGCGGCCCGGCGACGAAGCACCGCCCTTCCTGGTCCGCTGGACGGCCATGCGGGAGACCCATCATGCCTGAGATCGGCGGGGACGACGCCATCTGGGACGCCCTTGTCGGCGCCGTGACAACGGTGCGGGCGCCGCCGGCGGGCCTGGCGCTGACCGCCGAGACACGGCTGCGCGAGGATCTCGGGGTCGAGTCTCACGACGTCCTCAACCTGGTGTTCCTGTTGGAGGAGGCGTTCGAGGTCAACATCCTGGCGGCGCTGCCGGACACCATGGCGACGCTGGGCGACGCCCACGCGCTGGTGCTCTCCCTGGTGGCGGGGGCCCGGAACGGCCCCCCGGAGGTGCCGCCGGCATGACCGGGCCGGATGATCGCCGGGTTGTCGTCACCGGCATGGGGTGCGTCTCCGCGTTCGGCGTTGGCCGTTCGGCGTTCTGGGACGGCGTGTCCAAGGGTCGCTGCGCGATCCGGACGGTGCGGCGCGGTGCATCGGGCATGGAGGTCGCCGTTCCCGCGGCCGCGGTGTCCGGCTTCGTTCCAGCGGAGCATTTTCCGGGCCGCGACCTCCTGCTTCTCGACCCGTTCACCCAGTACGCGGTGGTGGCGGCCCGGGAGGCGGCCACTCAGGCCGGCCTGGGCACCGGCCAGCCGGTCTTGCCCGACCGCGTCGCCGTGGTGCTGGGGACCGCCACCGCCGGCGAGGCGACCCGCGAGGAGGCGTCGGTCCGCCTGTATGGCGAGAGGCGTCCCCGCTGTTTTCCCATGCTGGTGCCGAAGCTCAACGCGCTGGCCTCGGCGGGCTGGGTCAGCCGGGCGCTGGGTGCGACCGGGCCGGCCTTCACCGTGTGCTCCGGATGCGCCGCCGCAACGCACGCCGTCGGGCTGGCGGTGATGCTGCTGCGCCAGGGGCAGGCGGATTGCGTGGTGGCCGGCGGCTCCGAAGCCGGTGTGGTCTTCGGCACCCTGAAGGCGTTCGCGGCGCTGGGCATCCTGGCGACCGACACCTGCCGCCCGTTTTCCCGCGGGCGCACCGGCCTGGCCATGGGGGAAGGGGCGGGGATCGTGGTCCTGGAAACGGAAGCCAGCGCCAGACGACGGTCCATGCCGGCTCTGGGAACGATCCTGGGGTTCGGCATGTCGTCCGATGCCGGCGATCTGGTCCATCCCACGGTGGAGGGGCCGCGGAGCGCCATGGAACGGGCGCTGTCCGATGCCGGGCTGACGCCCGACCGGGTGGGCCACATCAACGCCCACGGGACGGGAACGGTGGTGAACGACCGGGTGGAGACCCTGGCGATCCGGCAGGTGTTCGGCCAGCATGCCGACCGGATTGCGGTGTCGGCCACCAAATCCCTGCACGGGCACGCCCTCGGCGCTGGCGGAGGGCTGGAACTGGTGGCCACGCTGATGGCGCTGGCCGACGGGGTGCTGCCACCCACCGCCAATCACCTCGGCGCCGACGACGGCTGCGACCTGGACTACGTCACGGAGGGCCCGCGGCGGCAGGAGGTCGCCTGCGCGCTGACGAACTCCTTCGCGTTCGGCGGCCTGAACGCCGTCCTGGCGATCGGCCGGGGCGCTCCCTGACGCGGCCGGCGGGCGGAGGCCTCCCGCCCGCCGTCACGCGGTCGCAGGCTACAGGCCCAGGGCCTTCTGGACCGCCGGCAGCCCGGGCTTGCCGTCCAGCGTGGTCACGCCTTCGACCCAGCCGGCGACCGGCTCGGGATGGGCCTTCAGATAGGCCAGGGCCGCCTCGCGGGCGGCCTTCCCCTCGCCGTCGATGGCGTCCATGATCGCGCTCTCCATCGGCACCGTGAAGCTGAGCTGCTTGAACAGCTTGGTGGCGTTGGGGCAGTCCGCCGCATAGCCGTGGCGCGACAGGGTGTTGATGGTGGTGCCGCCGTAGTTGGCGCCGAAATACGCGTCGCCGCCGGAGAGGTAGACGAGGTCGAGCTTGGTGTTCATGGGGTGGGGCTGCCACGCCAGGAAGACGATCCATTCCTTGCGGCGGTCCTTGCGGATGGCCTGGCTCAGCATTCCCTGCTCGCTCGACGGCACCAGCTCCCAGCCGCCCAGGCCGAACGCGCCCTCGGTGATCATCCGGTTGATGTTCTGGTTGGCGGGGGCGCCGGGGTCGATGCCGTAGATCTTCTTTTCGAACTTCTCGGGGAACTTCTGCAGATCGGCGAAGTCCTTCACCCCCTCGTCGGCCACGTAGGACGGCACGGCCAGGGTGAACTTGGCGTTCTCCAGGTTGGCGTGGATCAGGTCGGCCTCGTTGTTGGCCAGCAGCGGATCGGCCAGATGCTTCTGGGCTGGCATCCAGTTGCCCAGGAAGACGTCGATGTCGTTGCCCTTCAGCCCCTGGAAGGTGATCGGCACGCCCACCGTCTGGATCTTCTGCTCGTAGCCCAGCGCCTCCAGCAGGATGCCGGCGACGGCGTTGGTGGCCGTGATGTCGGTCCAGCCCGGGTCGGACATGCGGACCGTCTTGCAGGAGGCGGGGTCCGCCGCCTGCGCCGAGCCGAGCGCCAGGGATGCCAGCACGGCCCCCGCCGCGACGCTCCCAACAAAGCTCTTCCCTGTCATCGTTCGATTCCCTTCTTGGTTGCCGAGTCGTCGGCCGGCGGGCGTGTCACCGCGCCGGCGTGGGACGGGGGAAGCGCGCCAACGCCTCCAGATCGTCGAGGTCGATGTGGTTGCGCATGTACGCCTCGCCGGCGTCGCGGACCGGCTGGTGGTCCCACGAGCGCCGTGCCCCCCGGCACAGCGAGTCGTACACCAGGCGCCGCCGCCGCTGGCTGGCCAGCACCTGACGGTGCAGCGCGGCGAGGTCCCAGCGCCGCTCGACCTCGGCCCGGTACGCGGCGACCGCCGGCGCGCAAGCCGGCGCCGCCGCAAGGTTCACCAGCTCGTCCGGGTCGTCGGACAGGTCGTAGAGCTGGTCGGGGTCGACCGGCGAATGGATGAACTTCTCGGTCCCGCGGCGGATCATGACGACCGGCGCGATCGCCCCTTCGCCAAGGTACTCGCCGATCACCTCGTCGTGCCCGCCCGTGCCGTTGAGATGGGGCAGCAGGCTGCGCCCGTCGAGGGGGGTCGCGTAGGGCACCGCCGCGGCGCCGTCGCCGGCCAGCTCCACCAGCGTCGGCAGCAGGTCCATCGACGACACCGACGCGGCCACCCGGCCGGCGCGGAAGCGGCCGGGGGCGTGGATGATCAGCGGGATGCGGCTCGACGGCTCGAAGAAGCTCATCTTGTACCACAGCCCCTTCTCACCCAGCATGTCGCCGTGGTCGCCGACCAGGACGACGATGGTGTCCTCGGCCCGGCCGGTGTCCTCGAGGGCCGCCAGGATTCGGGCGATCTGGTCGTCGACGAAGGAGACCGCGCCGAAATAGGCGTGGCGGGCGTTGCGGACCTGCTCCTCGGTCACCGGCGTGCGGTCCATGTCCGAGACGTGGCGCAGACGGCGTGAATGGGGGTCGAGCGCCTCCGGCGGCACCGCGATCCGCGGCAGCGGGATGTCCTCGTGCCGGTAGCGGTTCCAGTACTCGGCGGTGATGGCGTAAGGGTCGTGGGGGTGGGTCAGCGACACCACCATGCAGAACGGCCGCTCGTCGCGCCCGCGGGCGAGGTCGAACAGCTTCTGCCGGGCGGCGAAGGACACCTCCTCGTCGAAGTCGAGCTGGTTGGTGCGCACGCACACCCCGGCGTCGATGACGGATCCCATGTTGTGGTACCAGGTCGGCCGGCGCTCGGGATGCTCCCAGTCCGGGGTCCAGCCGAAATCGGCGGGGTAGATGTCGGTGGTCAGCCGCTCCTCGAACCCGTGCAGCTGGTCGGGTCCGCAGAAATGCATCTTGCCCGACAGGATCGTCCGGTAGCCGGCGGCCCGCAGGTAGTGGGCGAAGGTCGGCACGTCGGCCGGCAGGTCGGCCGCGTTGTCGTACGCGCCGATGGCCGAGGGCAGGCGGCCGGTCATGAACACGTAGCGCGACGGCGCGCACAGCGGGCTGTTGCAGTACCCCCGCTCGAACACCACGCCCTCGGCGGCGAGGCGGTCGATCGCTGGGGTCTTCGCCACGCCGCCATAGGCGCCCAGCACCCCGGGCGTCATCTGATCGGCCATGAGTATCAGTAGGTTCGGCCGGCGCACCATCAGGTCTGCCCCTCTCGTTCGATGGGTGGGAAAGTCGCGGGCGACGGCGCTCATACGGATAAACATACCGGAGCGCCCCAGCTTGAGATTAGAATTCGCTGGATTCGTGGACGTGTGAACCCCGGCTTTGCTCATGATGGTATGAGGGTGGCTCATGGTTAACCGGCGCGCGTGGCTGCAGCCCCTGGCCTTCTTCGAGGCCGCGGGACGGCACCTGAACTTCAGCGCGGCGGCGCGCGAGCTCGGGGTCACCCAGTCGGCGGTCAGTCACCAGGTGGGCTGGCTGGAGGCGGACCTGGGCGTGGCGCTGTTCCGCCGGCTGCACCGCGGCGTCGCCCTGACCGTCGAGGGGGCCCGGCTGCTCGACGTGGTGCGGCGGGGGCTGGACGACATCGAGCGGGTGCTGAGCGAGCTGCGGGTCGGCCGCAACAAGCGGGTGATGACGGTGGCCACCGATTTCGGCTTCGCGTCGTGGTGGCTGGTGCCGCGGCTGCCGCGGCTGCGCGCGCGCATGCCCGACCTCGACGTGCGCATCCTCACCACCCAGGAGATGGTGGACGTGCGGCGCGAGCCGATCGACGTCGCCATCGGCTTCGGGTCGGGCGCCTGGCCGGGCTGCCGGGCCTGGCCGCTGTTTCCGGAGATCGTGGTGCCGATCTGCAGCCCCGGCTTCCGCGACCGGCTGGCCGGCCGGCCCGAGGTGGCGGCGCTGGCGGCCCTGCCGCTGCTCCACGTGGACAGCCCCGGAACCGCGGTCTGGCTGTCCTGGGCCGACTGGTTCGCGCTTCACGGCCTCGGCCGCCGCCGCGCCGGCGGCCTCGACCTCAGCTTCAACAACTACCCCCTCGTGCTGCAGGCGGCCATGATGGGCCAGGGGGTGGCGCTGGGGTGGGTGCCTCTGATCGACACGTTGCTGGAAGGCGGCCAGCTCGTCGCCCTCGCCGAGCGGGTGGAGCGCTCGACGTGCGGCTATTTCCTGATCGAGGCCGACGCCGGCGGCGGCGGCGGTGGCGGGCGTGGCAATGTCGAGGTGTTCCGCCGGTGGATCCAGGCCGAGGCGGCGGCGCCCGCGGCCTGACGGACGCCACCCGGGACGCGTCGTTCCAGGTTCTGATGGTGGATGGTGGACAGCGTCGCCATCGCCAGCCCGGCGTCAGGACATTCGTCACCCAATGCAGGCGGCAACGGCGGTCGAAGCACGACCGTCGGCGTTCAACAAGCGCAGCGGGATACGGCGGATCGGGCGCCGTCCGTCAGAGCATCCGGCCGGGTCCGCGTCACCGCACCAGGACGTGCGCCGCCTCCTTCGTCCGTTCGACCGCACCGGCCATCTGGCTCACCGCGCCGGCGATGGCGGCGATGTTGGAGGTCACCGTCGCCACGGCGGCGGAGGCGCGCTGCATGTCGGACGACATGTTCTGGGTGACGGCGCTCTGCTCCTCCACCGCCGACGCGGTGCCGGTCACATGCTCCCGCACCGCCGAGACGGCCTCGCGGATGGCGTTCAGCGCGTTGGCGACCTCGGTCGAGGTCGCCTGGATGCCTTCGATCTCGGCGGAGATCTGTTCGGTCGCCTTCCCCGCCTGGTTGGCGAGGTTCTTCACCTCCGAAGCGACGACAGCGAAGCCTTTCCCCGCCTCGCCGGCGCGGGCCGCCTCGATGGTGGCGTTCAGCGCAAGCAGGTTGATCTGGCCGGCGATGCTGTTGATCAGCCCGACGATGCCGTTCATCGCCTGGGCGGCGGCGGTCAGACGGTCGGTGCTTGCCGCCACCGCGACGGTGCGGTCGAAGGCGCCGTCCGTCGCCGATCGGGCGCGGGTCATGCTCTGGGAGATCTCGCCGATCGAGGCGACCAGTTCCTCCGCGCTCGCCGCCACCGCCTGGACGCTGGCGGAGGTGGAGCCGGCGGCGCTGTCGGCGGAGTCGGCCTCGCCCATCGACTGGTGGAGCGCCTGGTCGACCTCGCCGAAATTCTTGTCGATCAGCAGTTTGAGGTTGTTCAGCAGCGCGACCTGTTCGGTCACGTCGACCGCGAACTTCACCACTTTGACGACCCGCCCCTTGTCGTCGAGGATCGGGTTGTAGGCGCCTTCGATCCACACCGGGTTGCCGGACTTGCCGATCCGCTTGTATTGCGCCGCCTGGAATTCGCCACGCCGCAGGGTGTCCCAGAACCGCGCGTAGTCCGGGCTGTCGCGCTCGGCCGGCTCGACGAAGATGTTGTGGTGTTTGCCGACAACCTCGTCCAGGCGATAGCCCATCACCTTCAGGAAGTTGTCATTGGCCTTGGTGATGATGCCCTCGGTCGTGAACTCGATCACCGCCTGCGACCGGCTGATTGCCGCCATCTGCCCGGCGTAGTCGAGGTTTTCCAGCCGTTCCTTGGCATCGGCCCACTCGACGACGAAGCCGATGCGCCGGCCGTCCTCCGACAGCGGCGTGACCAGCAGGTCGAACTGGTGCCCGCCGACCGTGATCGTGGCGCCGTACGGCTTGGTCAGCGACGCCAGCAGCGTGCGCTGGTGGCTGGGGTTCTTGTGGAACACGTCGATGTTGCTGCCGACCAGGCGGCTGACGTCGAGACGCGGAAGGTCCTTGCGCAGGTCGCCTTCCACCTCGCGCAGCAGCGTCTCCACGGCGGGGTTGACGTGGACGATGTTCAGATTTTCATCGGTCACCATCACCTTGGCCCGCAGCGCATCGAGGGCCGCCATCTTGCGCCCAAACCCCTGGGTGCTCTTTCCCCAACCGAACATCGACCATCCCCACGTGACTACGCTGGCATGGCTTCGACACTAATTGCGCGCGAATGTCCTGTCCACAAGAGAAAACGCAACCCAAGCCGCAGTACCATAAAAGAATTTAAATGCCATCGCCCAGATTGCAATCTTACAAGCATCGTTTCCATTATGGTTCTGTGGCTTTTTCTGTCCAGCTAGCTGGCGGCCGCCAGCGCCGCTTCGGGCGGGTCCACCCGGGGCGGAAGCGGGGCCAGGGGCGCGAACCCGGCGCTCGCGGCCCAGCCCCGCCGGAACACGGTGGGCGGGGCCGCGGTGGGCCGGTGGCTCTGCTGGTCGTCGCGCGGCGGCACCCCGAAATGGTCGCGGTAGCACTTGCTGAAATGGGTCGCCGAGATGAAGCCGCAGCTGACCGACACCTCCATCACCGACATCCGCGTCTGGCACAGCAATTGGCGCGCCCGCTTCAGCCGCAGATGCAGATAGTACTTGGCGGGGCTGCAGTTCATGTACTTTCGGAACAGGCGTTCGACGTTGCGGCGCGACTGCCCCAAGGCGGTGGACAGGGTGAGGAGGTCGAGCGGCTCCTCGATGTTCTTCTGCATCATGGCGACCGCGGCGTTGAGGTCCTCGTGGTCCAGCGCCGGGTTGCTCTGCAGCGTCTGCTGGCGCGTCTCGCCGGATCGGATGGTGACGTGAAGGAGCTGTTCGGCCACCTCGACCGCCAGGGCCTCGCCATGGGCCTGGGCGATGCGGTGCAGCATCATGTCGGCAGCCGCCGTGCCGCCGGCGCAGGTGAAGCGGTTGCGGTCCACCGTGAACAGCTCGCCGGTCGCCTCGATCTCGGGAAACGTCTCGCTGAAGCTCGCCATGCTGTCCCAGTGGACGGTGCAGCGGTGGCCGTTCAGCAGTCCGGCCCGGGCCAGGATGTGCCCGCCGGTGCACATGGCGCCGAAGGCGGTTCCCTGGGCCGCGGTGCGGCGCATCCACGACAGCACCGAGCGGTCGTCGTACCAGTGGCCGTCGATGCCGCTGCACACCACCACCGTGGGCAGGAACGGCGCGGTGGCGAGGTCGTGGTCGACCGCCACGGGAATGCCGTTGCTCGCCCGCTCGCTGGTGCCGTCGCGCGACAGCAGCACCCAGCGGTAGAGCGTGCGGCCGCTGACGTGGTTGGCCAGCCGGAGCGGTTCGACGGCCGCGGCAAACGCAATCATCGAGAAGTCGGGAACCAGCAGGAACCCGACCGTCTCGCACCCCTCGACCCCTTCCGCACCCGCATTCGCCATGGACGGCATCCTTGATTTTCGTCAGGACAATGTTCGAGCCGTGCGCGAGGAGGAGCGAAGTGTTGAGCCGCCGTCGTTCCCTGCCATGACGATCGAGGCCGTTCTCCGGGCAGAACATGCATGCCTTTTGAGCAGGGCATGATCTTTCCTAAGGCACGACCCCTATCAGAACGATTGTGGCACCGCTTTCGTGTCCTTCCGGCCTCCTCGATCCTTAGACTATAACGCAGGAGTCCGGGGGATCAGATTGAACGCCGTCGCCCACATTCTTGAACCAATGCGACATCGTGCCGCGCGGTGAACGGCCCCGCCCGTCGCGGCCCCGGGACCTCGCCGGACGCCGCCCGCGGGCCCCGGCCACCGTGTGGCACGGGAATTGTTAGGGGACCGTCCGAAGGTTCTTTATTGATCGGTCAAACAATTATACTGTTGGCCGATCGTCAGGAGGGGGCACATGGCACAGACGACCACGCTCGTCCGTCGATCCGCGGGCGCCGGCACGCCCGACGCCCCGCAGCCGTCCTTGTCGGTGGGCTTCGTGCTCGCCAACAACTTCACGCTGACGGCGTTGGCCACCTTCCTGGACGCCTTGCGCCTGGCGGCCGACGACGGCGACGGCTCCCGCCAGATCCGCTGCCACTGGACCATCATGGGCACGCGCCTCGACCCGGTGCGGTCGAGCTGCGGTGCCGGGGTGGCGCGGTGGGAGGCGCTGCGCACCCCGCGCGACTTCGACTACATCGTGGTGGTCGGCGGTCTGCTGCACCATGGCCCGGCGCTGGACGACGAGACCGTCGCCTATCTGCGCGGCGCCGCCGCCCAGGGCGTCACCCTGGTCGGCGTGTGCACCGGCGGCTTCATCCTCAGCCGCATCGGGCTGATGGCGAATCGCCGCTGCTGCGTGAGCTGGTACCACCACCGCGACTTCATCGAGGAGTTTCCCGACCTGGTGCCGGTGGCCGACCAGCTGTTCGTGGTCGACCGCGACCGCATCACCTGCTCGGGCGGCGCCGGGGTCGCCGATCTCGCGGCCCATCTGATCGAGCGGCATCTCGGCCGGGCCGCGGCCCAGAAGACGATGCACATCATGCTCATCGACAAGGCGCGCCCGGCCAACCAGTCGCAACCCCAGCCGCCGACCGAGAACGAGATCGCCAACGAGCGGGTGCGCCGCGCCATCCTGCTGATGGAACAGAACCTGTCCGATCCCCTGGGGGTGGAGGAGATCGCCCGGCGCCTGCACGTGAGCACCCGCCAGTTCGAGAGGTTGTTCCGCGTCGCCACGGGCAAGAGCCCGGTCGCCTTCTACCGCCTGCTGCGCCTGCGCTACGGCTACTGGATGCTGCGCAACACCCGGCGCTCGGTCACCGCCATCGCCATGGAGGCGGGGTTTGCCGACTGCGCCCATTTCTCCCGCCAGTTCCGCGAGGAGTTCCAAGTCAGCCCGTCCACGGTGCGGCTGGCGGCGGGGGCGCCGGGGGAGGGCGTCGCGGAGGGCGGCGCCATTCCCGCGCCGGCCGCGGCCTTCGGGTCGGCGATCGGCCTGCCCCTCGACCCCCCCGACCGCCGCCTGTTCGAGTGAGAGGCGGCCAGGACGTCTGAAGGAACGCCCCACCGCCCCCCCGGTTCGCTCCTTCGGCGGGACCGTGGCCGGGGTCACCGTGCCGGCGGCCGTACCCTGGTCAGGCTCCGCGACGCCGGGGCTCCGAAGGTCCGCCGGAAGTCGTGGGCGAAATGCGGCTGGTCGGCGAATCCGGCGGCATGGGCGGCCACGGTGAAGGAGTGCCCGTCGATGATCTCCTGGATCGCCCACCGCATGCGCCGCCATGCGCGATAGCGGCGCAAGGGCACGCCGACCTCGCTGGAGAACAGGTGCTGGAACCGGGAGGCGGAGAGGCCGACGCCGGCGGCGAGCAGGGCCACCGCCGCGGGGTCCTCGCAGCCCGTGTTGAGATCGGCCACCACGCGGGCGATCCGCCCGTCCATCGGTCGGCCCGCCCGGGGCGTGGCGAAGGCGACGAGGTCGTGCAGCGCCTCCCCCGCCCACCGGGAACTCGAGCGGTCCTCGTACAGCGCCCGGAACAGGCGCACCTCCCCGCTCCGGCCGACCAGGGCGCCGTCCACCTCCTGCCTGTCGCCGATCAGCGGCACCAGGGCGTCCAGGCCGCCGACGTGGGGCTCGATGTAGAGCACCGCGATGGGACTGCCACCCACGTTCAGCTCGTGCCGCACGCCGGCGGGAATCACCGCCGTGCGGCAGGTGATCCATGGCCCGGCGTTGACGCGCAGCGCGAACGGTCCGTCGATGCCGGCGAGGTAGACCGGGGCGCCGTGCTGGTGGCTGGCGTTGTAGTCGAGCGTTCCGGCGAAGAAGGTGCAGCCGTCGTCCACGTGCCAGAGCGGGCCGAGGGCGTCGCCGCCGGCCGCAGCACGTTCATACAAGCGCCGGGCTTCGGCCATGACTATCCTCCCTCGTGAAGTGCTCGTCGGCCGCTTCGGCAGCCGCCGTCGGCGGCGGACGATGACACCATGCACGACGCCAAGTCGCCAATGAGACTTTATGGGAAGGAGGACGCCCGATGTCTGCAGTGAACCGAGGAACGTCACGCCGCCAGATTTTGGAATCGGCCATTGCCCTTGCTGCGGTGCCCATTATTTCGGGCGGCCTGGTCACACCGGCGGGTGCGGCGGCACCGCTGCTCGGCCCGGCCATGCCGCGGCACTACCGGTTCCGGCTGGGCGCCTTCGAGGTCACCACCATCCTGGACGCCGCCCCGGTGATCGACGGCCCCTGGCCGATCGTCGGCGAAGACCAGCCGCGCGACGCGGTCGCCCAGCTGATGCGCGACAGCCTGTTGCCGGCGGGCCGGTTCCAGCCGGGGTTCACGCCGACCGTCGTCAACACCGGCCGTGAGGTCGTCCTGTTCGACACCGGCAACGGCGCCGACGGCTTCGTTCCCCGGCCGCACGGCGGCTGGCTCGCCGAGATGCTGGCGCCCGCGGGATTCGCCGCCGAGCAGGTCGACGTGGTCGTCCTCACCCATGCCCATCCCGACCACATCGGCGGTCTGATGGAAGGCGGGAAGCCGCTGTTTCCCAACGCCCGCTACGTCATCGGCGCCGTCGAGCACGATTTCTGGTCGAAGGACGACGCGCTGTCGGCCCCCAAGGACAGCAACACCTACCGGTCCGCCATGCTGTTCCGGTCCAACCTGGCGCCGCTCGCCGACCGCACCAGCGTCATCGATGCGGGCGGCGAGGTGGTTCCCGGCATCCGCGCGGAGGCGGCGTTCGGCCACACGCCGGGGCACCTCGCCTTCCACATCGAAAGCGAGAGCGCCCGGATGCTGCTGTGGGGCGATTGCGCCCACCACGAGGTCGCCTCGCTGACCCATCCGGAATGGCATGCCTTCTTCGACATGGACAAGGCGGCGGGCGCGGCGACGCGCAAGCGGATCTACGACATGGTGGCCGCCGACCGTCTGCTGGTGTCGGCCTACCACATGACCTTCCCGTCGCTGGGTTACGTGGAGCGCAGGAACGGGGCCTACCGCTGGGTGCCGGTCACCTACCAGCTCAACCTCTAGCCGGGCCGACCCGTAAGGGGGGTGGAGGCCCCGGGTCCGCGGGCGCGCTGCCCCCCCAGGGGGGGACCGGCGCGCGCTGCCGGCCCGCCGCACCGCCCGAGGGGGCGCCACCGGGGCGCCACCGGGGCGCCACCGGGGCGGTCGCAAACGCGTACTTCTTCGTCGCGGGCGCACACGTGACGGGGGGCGGAGCGGGTGATCATCCGCGGATTGCTGCTCACGGACGCGCCCGCTCATGCCCTCGCCCGCCGACACCCTGCTCCGGCCCCTCCGGATCAAGAACCTGACCATCCGCAACCGGGTGATGAGCACCAGCCACGCCCCCGGTTACGGGTCCGAGGGCAAGCCCAAGGAGCGCTACCAGCTCTACCACGAGGAAAAGGCCCGGGGCGGCATCGGGCTGACCATGTTCGGGGGCTCCTCCTCGGTCGCCCCGGACAGCCCGGCCGCGCCGTGGAACCAGATCTCGGTCGCCGACGACAGCGTGATCCCCGTCTTCCAGGAGTTCGCCCAGCGCATCCACGGCCATGGCGCGGCCCTGATGATCCAGCTCACCCACATGGGCCGGCGCACCCGCTGGGACACCGAGCACTGGCTGCCCACCCTCTCCGCCTCGCCGGCGCGCGAGCCGGCGCACCGCAACACCCCCAAGGAGATGGAGGACGCCGACATCCGCCGGGTCGTCGCCGCCTTCGCCGCGGCGGCCCGGCGCTGCCAGCAGGGCGGGCTGGACGGCTGCGAGCTGTCGGCCGCCCACGGCCACCTCATCGACCAGTTCTGGAGCCCGTCGGTCAACCGGCGCACCGACAAGTACGGCGGCGGCCTGGAGAACCGGATGCGCTTCGGCATCGAGGTGTTCGAGGCGGTGCGCGCCGCGGTGGGGGACGACTACATCGTCGGTCTGCGCATGTCGGGCGACGAGTTGCTGGAGGGCGGCCTGACCCACGAGGACTGCGTCGCCATCGCCCGCACCTACGCCGAGCGCGGGTTGATCGACTTCGTCAACGTCCTCGGCGGACAGGCGCGCGACCACATGGCCCACGCCGTGTCGCTGCCCAACATGTCGTTCCCGGTCGCCCCGTTCCTGGCGCTGGCCAGCGGCATCAAGCGCGAGGTCGGCATCCCCGTCTTCCACGCCCAGCGGGTGACCGACCTGGCCACCGCGGCGCGCGCGGTGGAGGAGGGCCACGTCGACATGGTGGCGATGACGCGGGCCCACATCGCCGATCCCCACCTGGTGCGCAAGATGATGGAAGGGCGCCTCGACGAGGTGCGCCAATGCGTGGGCGCGGGCTACTGCATCGACCGCATCTACACCGGCGGCGACGCCCTGTGCATCCAGAACGCGGCCACCGGCCGCGAGGCGACCATGCCGCACACCCACGCCAAGGCGGCGCGGCGGCGCCGGGTGGTGGTGGTCGGCGGCGGGCCGGGCGGGCTGGAGGCGGCGCGTGTCTGCGCCGAGCGCGGCCACGCCGTTGTGCTGTTCGAGAAAGCGGCCGCACCGGGCGGCCAGATCACCATCGCCGCCAAGGCGACCTGGCGGGAGGCGCTGACCGGCATCACCCGCTGGCTGGCCCAGCGGGTGACCGCGCTGGGTGTCGACGTGCGCCTCGGCGTGGAGGCGACGCGGGAGCTGATCGAGGCGGAGACGCCCGACGTGGTGATCCTCGCCACCGGCGGGCGGCCGGACCGCGGCGCCTTTCCCGGCGCCGACCTCGCCGTCACCACCTGGGACGTCCTGACCGGGGCGGTCGAGCCGACGGGGACCGTGCTGATGTACGACGGCACCGGCCTGCATCACGCCGCGTCATGCGCCGAGGTGATGGCCCGGCGTGGTGCGCTGGTCGAGATCGTCACCCCGGACCGCATGGTGGCGGAGGAGGTCGGCACGACCAACCAGCCGATCCACCTGCGCGAGCTGTACCGGCTGGGCGTGATCATGACCACGAACCACCAGTTGATCGAGATCTTCCCGGAGGGCAACCGCCGCGTCGCCGTGCTGCGCAACGCGTACACCGACGAGGAGGAGGAGCGGCTGGTCGACCAGATCGTGGTGGAGCTGGGCACCCTGCCCAACGACGCCCTGTACGCCGATGTGAAGGCGCACAGCCTGAACCGCGGCGAGGTCGACCTGGACAGCCTGATCGCCGGCCGGCCGCAGCCGGTGCAGGCCAACGGCCACGGCGGCTACGCCCTCTACCGCGTCGGCGACGCGGTGTCGGGTCGGAACATCCACGCGGCGATCTACGACGCCGCCCGTCTGTGCCGGGACATCTGAGCGTGGGCGCCTCCGCCCTCCTCGCGCTGCTGGCCGCGGCGCTGGCGCTGGGGGCCGCCCTGGCCGCCCTGCGGGCGCGGCGCTGGCGGGCCGGCCGGCCCGCCGCGGTCACCCTGGCGGCGGGGCTGCGGGCGATGCCGGCGCGGTATCTGGTGGATGTCCACGCCGTGGTCGGCCGGACACCCTTCAACGCGCGCTTCCACGCCCTGACCGCCGGCGGCTTCCTCGGCGCCCTGGCCCTGGCGCCGACCGCCACGGCGCTCGCCCTGGGCGGCGAGGCGGCGAGCCGATTCGGCTGGGCGCTGGTGGCGGCGGCGCTCGCCGCCATGCTCGCCGGCGCGGTGATGGTGCTGCGCCGCCGCCGCCGTCGGCCGGCCGAACTGTCGGGCGGCGGCTTCGCCCGGCTGCCCTGGGCGCTGCTGGCCTTTGCCGGCGCGACGCTGCCGGTCGCCCTCGACCGCGCCGCCGGCGGCGCGCTGCCGGACCCGCTGGCCCTGGCCCTGGTCGCGGTGGCCGGGGCGGGGCTGCTCCACATGGTCGCGGGGGTCCGGCGGGGGCCCCTCAAGCACGCCCTGACCGGGGCCCTTCATCTCGCCTTCCACCCCCGCCCGGCGCGGTTCCACGACGGGGCGGGGCGCGACACCGCGCTGCGGCCGCTCGACCTGTCGGCGGCGGCGCCGGCGGCCGCCGACCTCGGCGTCGAGCGGCCGCTGGACTTCGCCTGGAACCGGCTGCTCGGCTTCGACGCCTGCGTCCAGTGCGGGCGCTGCGAGGCGGCGTGCCCGGCCTACGCCGCCGGCCTGCCCCTCAACCCCAAGAAGCTGGTCCAGGACCTGGTCCTGGCGCTCGAGCCGGGGGCCAGCGACACCGCGTACGCCGGCCACCACCACCCCGGCCGCGTCGCCGGGCAGGCGGTCGGCGGTCCGGCGCTGGCGCTGGTCGGCGCCGACGCGATGATCCATCCCGACACCCTGTGGGCCTGCACCACCTGCCGGGCCTGCGTGCAGGAATGCCCGATGATGATCGAGCACGTGGACGCCGTGGTCGATCTGCGCCGCTTCCAGACCCTGGAGCGGGGCGCCGTCCCGGCCAAGGCGGCGGCCATGCTCGACGCGCTGCGGGCGACCGACACCCCCGGCGGCCAGCCGCTCGCCCGCCGCCTCGACTGGGCCGCCGATCTGGGGCTGCGCCGCCTGGAGGAGGGCGGGACGTGCGACGCGCTGCTGTGGCTGGGCGACGGCGCCTTCGACCTGCGCGGGCAGCGCGCCCTGCGGGCCCTGGTCCGCCTGCTGCGCCGCGCCGGGATCGACGTCGCGGTGCTGGGCGACGCCGAGCTGGACTGCGGCGACGTGGCCCGCCGCCTCGGCGACGAGGCGACCTTCCAGGACCTCGCCCGGCGCAACGTGGCGGCGCTGAACGCCCGCCGCTTCGCGCGCATCGTCACCGCCGACCCCCACGCCCTGCACACCCTGCGCAACGAGTATCCCGCCTTCGGCGGCCGCTGGACGGTGGTGCATCACAGCGCCGTGCTGCTGGAGCTGGTGCGGTCCGGGGCGCTGCCGGTGGTGGCGCCGCAGACCACGACGGTCGCCTTCCACGACCCGTGCTACCTCGGCCGCTACAACGGCGAGACCGAGGCGCCGCGCGCGCTGCTCGACGCCATCGGCGCGGAGCGGCGGGAGATGGCGCGGTCCGGCCTGCGGTCGAGCTGCTGCGGTGGCGGCGGCGGGGCACCGCTGACCGACGTCGCGGGCGAGCGCCGCATACCCGACGTCCGCATGGGGCACGCCCGCGACACGGGGGCCGCCGTCGTCGCCGTCGCCTGCCCCAATTGCGCGCTGATGCTGGAGGGCGTGGTCGGGCCGCGGCCCCAGGTGGCCGAGCTGGCGGAACTGGTCCTGGCGGCGACGGAGGTCGGGCCATGACGGGTGCGCGCCGCCGCGTCGACCCGCGCGCCGCCCGCGCCGCCCGCACGGTTGCCGGGGCGGGGCGGCCGCGCCTCGTCCTGGCGCCCCTCGCGGTTGCTGGCGGCCCGCGCCGAGACCCGCGGGCCCGGCTGGCGGCGGCGCTGGTGCGCGCCCAGCCGCGCCGCCGTTACGACTGGACGCGGGAGGCGCCGCCCGGCGCGGCGACGGCGCTGCCGGCCGGCGCATTGGCCGCCGTCCCCGGTCCGCCCCTGCGCCTCGTTCCCGACCCGGCCTTTCTGGTGCTGGCGGTGCTCGACCGGCCCGGCGGGGAGCTCGCCGACCACGACCGCCAGGTGGTCGCCGCCGCCCGCCGGCTCGCCGATCCCGGCGGCGGGGCGGTGGTCACGGTGGCGGCCGGGCCGGAGGACGGGCTGGCCGCGGCCGGGTCGGACCGGCACGTCGCCCTGCCAGCGGGCTGGGCCGCCGACTACTGCCCCGACATGCGGGCCACCGCCGTGGCCGCCCTGCTGACGGCCCTCGCCCCGCGCCACGTCCTGTTCCCGGAGACGGCCGAGGGCGGCGACGTCGCCCGCCGGGTCGCCGCGGCGGCCGGCGAGCGTCTGTGGGCGGGGGCCGAGAGCGTGGCCGCGGGCCAGGTCACCCGGCGGGGCCGCGGCGGCGCGGCGGAGCTGCGGCACGCGCCGCCGCGCCTGATCACCGTGGCCGCCGACGCCGTGGCGCCGCTGGACGGGGTGCGGCACGAGGCGCGGCCGCTGGAGGTCGCGGTCGCGCCCCCGGAAGCCGCCCCGCGGCTGACCGATCCACGCCGCCTCGCCGTCGACGCCGACGCGCTGCCCCTGGCCGAGGCCGAGTTCATCGTCAGCGCCGGCAACGGCGTGACCGACTGGGCCGGCTTCGCCGCGGTGGCCCGCGCGCTCGGCGGCACACGGGCGGGCAGCCGGGTGGTGTGCGACGCCGGCCACCTGCCGCGCGACCGGCAGGTGGGGGCGTCCGGAACCGTCGTCACGGCGCGCGGCTATCTCGCCTTCGGCATCGCCGGGGCGCCGCAGCACCTGCAGGGCATCGCCGGCGTCCGCCACGTGATCGCCGTCAACACCGACCTGCACGCCGAGATGATCAAGCGCGCCGACCTCGCCGTCGTCGCCGACGCCCAGGCGGTGATGCCGGCGCTGCTCCGCCTGCTGGCGGAGGAGGGGCGCCATGGTTGAGGTCGCCGTCCTGCTGTCGGTCGGGCGCCACCCCGTCTCCGGCCGCGGCCGCCGGGCCGACGCCGACGCCCGCGCCCTGGAGATGGCGCTGCGGCTGGCGCCGGACGCGGTGCACGCGCTGCACGCCGGCGACCCGGCCGACCCGGCGCTGCGCGACTACCTCGGCATGGGCCTGCCCGCTCTGACCGTGCTGGCGCTGGCGCCCGGCTGCGATCCGGTGGTGCCGCTGGTGCACCACCTCGGCGCCCGGCACCCCGGCGTGGTCCTGGCGGGGCGGCGGGCGGAGGGCGGCGAGGACAGCGGGATGGTGCCGTATCTCGTCGCCCGGGGGCTCGACGCCACCTTGGTGCCGGACGTCATCGCCATCCGCCTGGACGGGGAGGGTGGGGCCGAGGTCTTGCAGGCCCTGGCGCGCGGCCAGCGGCGCGCGGTGCGGGTGCGCCTGCCCTTCGTCGCCACGGTGCATCCCGCCGCCCCGCTGCCGCGGCCGGTCGCCTACGGCCCGGCCCGCCGCGGCGTCATCGCGGCGGTGGCCGCGGCCGCGCCGGCCGACGACTTCCTCGCCGCGTGCGCCGTCGCGCCCTGGCGCCCGCGGCCGAAGCTGATGGCCGCCGGCGGCGCCGCCTCGGCGCAGGACCGCCTGCGCGCGGCGACCGAGAACAAGGCCGGGAAAGGCCGGCTGATGGTGGGGGCCGACCCGGAGACGGCGGCCCGTGCCATTCGCGACAGTCTCGTCGAACAGGGGGTACTGAGATGAACGAAGAACTGGGTCCGCCACGGGACGGTGTGTCCCCCCTCCGCGCCACCGCGGAGGGCCGTCGATGACCCCGGCGGCTGGGCAACAGGCGGCGGCGCCGCCTCCCGCCATCGCGGTGACGGCGGCGACCGCGCCCGCCCCGGCACCGGCCGCCGCCCCGGCCGCCGAGCCCGGCGAGATCCGGCTCGCGGTCCGCAACGTCTTCAAGGTGTTCGCGCCGGATCCCGCGCCGGCCCTGGCGATGCTCCGCGAGGGTGCGGACAAGGCGGCGGTGCTGGAGCGGCTCGGCGTCAACGTCGGCGTCGTCGACGCCAGCTTCGACGTGCGGGCGGGCGAGATCTTCGTGATCATGGGCCTGTCGGGCTCCGGCAAGTCGACCATGATCCGCCTGCTCAACCGGCTGATCGAGCCGTCGGCCGGCGAGATCCTGCTGGATGGGCGCGACCTCGTGCGGATGTCCAAGCGCGCGCTGGTGCAGGCGCGGCGCCGCGACATGAGCATGGTGTTCCAGTCCTTCGCCCTGCTGCCCCGCCGCTCCGCGCTGGACAACGCCGCCTTCGGCCTGGAGGTCGCCGGCGTGCCCCGGGCCGAGCGGCACAAGGCCGCCCTGGCGGCCCTGGAGGCGGTGGGCCTCGGCCCCTATGCCGGCCGCCTGCCGGGCGAGATGTCGGGCGGCATGCAGCAGCGCGTCGGCCTGGCCCGCGCGCTCGCCAACAACCCGACGATCATGCTGATGGACGAGGCGTTCTCCGCGCTCGACCCGCTGATCCGCACGGAGATGCAGGACGAGCTGCTGCGCCTCCAGCGCGAGCACCAGCGCACCATCGTCTTCATCAGCCACGACCTCGACGAGGCGATGCGCATCGGCGACCGCATCGCCATCATGGAGGGCGGGCGCATCGTGCAGGTCGGCACCCCCTACGACATCCTGCGCAACCCGGCCGACGCCTATGTCCGGTCGTTCTTCCGCAACGTCGACGTGTCGAAGGTGCTGCGGGCCGGCGACGTCGCCCGCTGCGAGGCGACCAACACCATCATCCGCGTGCCCGGCGAGCTGCTGCCGGCGCTGCGCCTGCTCCAGGAGAACGGGCACACCTACGGCTACGTGCGCGACGAGGAGGGGCGGTTCCAGGGCGTGGTGTCCCGCGAGACGCTGGAGCGCGAACTGCGCACCCCGCAGCCGCGCTTCCTCACCGCCTTCCTGCCCGGGGTGGAGACGGTGCCGAGCACCGTTCCCGTCCACAACCTGCTGCGCACCGTCGCGGCGACCGCCTGGCCCGTGCCGGTGGTCGACGAGGCCGGCGTTTTCATGGGCGCGATTTCCCGCCCCCTTCTTCTGAACACCCTGGATCGGGAGGGCTGAGCGATGGACGTGGAAATCCACATCGGCAACGTGGTCGAAGACCTGGTCGAGTTCATGCTCGACCATTTCCAGCCCAGCCTCGACGTCATCGCGTCGATCGTCGACGGCTTCGGCGGCACCATCGACTACGTGCTGGTCGGCACCCCGCCCTGGCTGCTCATCGCGCTGCTGGTCGCGGTGTCGGTGTGGCGCCTGGGCCTCGGCTTCGGCGCCTTCGCCCTGGCCGCCCTCCTGCTGATCTCGGGCATGGGGCTGTGGAAGGAGACCGCGGCGACGCTGGGCCTCGTCATGTCGGCGACCCTGCTGAGCCTCGCCATCGGCATCCCGCTGGGCATCCTGATGGTGCGAAGCCGCACCTTCGAGAGCGTGGCGAAGACCACCTTGGACTTCATGCAGACCATGCCCGCCTTCGTCTACCTGATCCCGGCGGTGATGTTCTTCGGCCTGGGCCGGGTGCCGGGCATCCTCGCCACGGTCATCTTCGCCATGCCGCCGGCGGTGCGCCTGACGGCGCTGGGCATCCAGCAGGTGCCGGGCGAGATCATCGAGGCCGGCCGTGCCTTCGGCTGCATGGACCGCCAGCTCCTCTTCAAGGTGCAGCTGCCCAACGCGCTGCCCTCGATCATGGCCGGGGTCAACCAGACCATGATGATGGCGCTGTCCATGATCGTCATCGCCTCGATGATCGGCGCCGGCGGCCTCGGCAACGTGGTGCTCCAGGGCATCCAGCGCCTGGACATTGCGCTGGGCTTCGAGAGCGGGCTCAGCGTCGTGCTGCTGGCCATCATCCTCGACCGCATCACCCAGAGCTTCGGCACCACCACCGTCGCGCGGCCGGTGCCAGGGCTGGCCTTCCTGCGCCGTCTCTTTCCGGTCCCGGCGCGCTGATCCGCGCGCCGGCGGTCGCCTTCCCGGTTTCGACTCCAACGAGAGGACCATCACGAATGGGTGTTTTCAAGAGGATCGCGCACGCCTTGTTGGCGGCGGCGCTGGCCGCCGGCGTGCTTGCCGGCAGCGCCGCGGCGGCGGACACGCCGGTGAAGATCGGCTGGACCGCGTGGTCGGACGCCGAGGCCGTCACCAAGCTGGCCGCCAAGCTCATCGAGGAACGGCTGGGCACCAAGGTCGAGCTGGTCATGGCCGACATCGGCATCCAGTACCAGGGGCTCTCCACCGGCAAGCTCGACGCCATGCTGATGTCGTGGCAGCCGCTGACCCACAAGCCCTACCTGGACAAGGTCGGCCAGGACCTGGTCGACCTCGGCCCGCTCTACACCCGGGCCAGGCTGGGCTGGGCCGTGCCGGACTCCATCCCGGCGTCGGACCTGGCGAGCATCGAGGACCTGAAGAAGCCCGAGGTGATGAAGAAGCTGGGCAACCGCATCCAAGGCATCGACCCCGGCGCCGGCCTGATGCAGGTGTCCGAGACCGCGATCAAGGACTACGGCCTGTCCGGCTACCAGCTCGTCTCGGCCAGCGACGCCGGCATGCTCGCGGCGCTGGAGCGCGCGGTGAAGCGCGACGAGTGGATCGTCGTCACCACCTGGTCGCCGCACTGGATGTTCGCCAGCTGGAAGCTGCGCTACCTCGACGACCCGAAGGGCACGCTGGGCGGCATGGAGAGCGTCAACGCCCTGGTCCGCAAGGGCTTCTACCAGGACCACCCCGACGTCTTCGAGTTCCTGAACCGCATGGTGATCCCCATCGGCGATCTGGAGGCGATGATGCACGAGGCGACCCAGACCAGCTACGAGCAGGCGGTCGACACCTACATCAAGTCCAACGCCGCCCGCATCGACTATTGGGTGACGGGCAAGCTCTGAGCCGCCGCCCGGGGCGCCGCCGCGGCCGTCCGGCCCGGCGGCGTCGCCGTCCCGAGGGGGGTGACCGTTCGTCCGGGTTGCCAGGACGCATCGCCGGGAGGAGAGTTGCGGGCGGAGCGGCGGGCGACCGCGCCGATGCTCGCGACGACGACACCCTGCCCGAGGCGTAGCCGATCGGCCCGCGCGCCCCGAACCACTGGTTTGGGAGACTGGACATGGCCATCCGCAACCCGATGGAATGGAGCGTGGAGCACGGGCGTTCGTGGTCCCATTCCCTCGTCGCCGGCAGCCAGGCGGCGCTGCGCCCCTCCACCCCGGCCGCGGCCGAGCCGGCGGTGCGCCGCATCGGCACCGCCGACCTGCGCGGCGCCCTCGCCGCGGGGATCGAGGATTTCGGCGCCTGCCGCACCGACGTGATCTTCATCGCCCTGGTCTATCCCGTCGCCGGCCTGGTGCTGGCGCAGGTGGTGGCCGAGCGCGACATGATGCAGCTTCTGTTCCCCCTGGTCGCCGGCTTCGCCCTGGTCGGGCCGTTCGCCGCCGTGGGCCTCTACGAGATGAGCCGGCGGCGCGAGCAGGGATTGGCCGTGACCTGGCGGGACGCCTTCGCCGTCCTGCGCACCCCCTCGGCCGGGGCGATCCTGGCCCTGGGCCTGGTCCTGCTGGCGGTGCTCGGGCTATGGCTGGCCGCGGCGCAGCTCATCTACATGGCGACCCTGGAGCCCCTGGCGCCGGCCTCCTACGGCGCGTTCCTCGGGGCCGCCGTCGCCACCCCGGCGGGCTGGACCATGGTCGTGGCCGGGCTGGCGGTGGGCACGCTCTTCGCGACGGCCGTGCTGGCCATCAGCGTCGTCTCGTTCCCGCTCCTGATCGACCGCAGGGTCGGCGTGGCGACGGCGGTGCGCACCTCGCTGCGCGCGGTGGCGCTGAACCCGCGGCCGATGGCCCTGTGGGGGCTGATCGTCGCCGCCAGCCTGGCGGTGGCGGCGCTGCCGCTGCTGGTCGGCCTGGTGGTGGTGATGCCCGTGCTCGGCCACGCCACCTGGCACCTCTACCGGCGGGTGGTGGCCGGCGGCCCCACCGGCTGAGCGAGCGGCCGCGGCGCCCTGGCCGCCGCCCGGCGGTCAGGCATGCGCCGGCGTCGCGTGGCCATGGCAACAATCGGCTTCCGTTCCTGTGAGCCCGCCGCTACTCCTCCGGCGTCGGTCCTGTCACAGCCGCCGGGAAGCGCCATGTCTCACGCCGTCTCCACCGCCCGCGGACGCGACCCGCTGGCCGACGCACGCCGGCGCGAGCTGGGCAACGTCGTCCGCCTTACGGTCGCCCAGGCGCTGGCCGGGGCGAACGCGGTGGTCGCGTACGCCACGGGCGCCATCGTCGGCAACACCCTGGCGCCGAGCCCGGCGCTGGCGACGGCACCGATCTCCGTCTTCGTGGTGGGGATGGCGGTGTGCACGCTGCCGGCCGGCGCGCTCGCCCGCCGCCACGGGCGGCGCGCCGCCTTCCTGGCCGGCGCCGGCTGCGGAGTCGTCGCCGGGCTGCTCGCGGCGCTGGCGGTGATCCTCGGGTCCTTCTGGCTGTTCAGCGCGGCCATGGCGTTCGGCGGCGCCTACGCCGCCGTGGTGCTGTCCTTCCGCTTCGCCGCCGCCGACTGCGCCCCGCCGGAGCGGCGTCCGCGCGCCATGTCGGCGGTGATGGCGGGCGGGGTCGCCGCCGGGGTCATCGGCCCGCAGTTGGTGACCCTCACCATGGACCTGTGGCCGCCCCATCTGTTCGCCGCGACCTACCTGGCGCAGGCGGCGGTCGCCGTGCTCTCCGGCTTGGTCCTGTTCGGCGTGCGCCTGCCCCCGCCGACCGCCGCGGAGGCCGCCGCCGAGGCCGCCGGCGGCCGGCCGCTGGCCGCCATCGCCCGCCAGCCCCGTTTCGTCACCGCCGTGGTCTGCGGCCTGGTGTCCTACCTGCTGATGAACTTCATCATGACGGCGGCACCGCTGGCCATGCGGCTGTGCGGCCTGTCGCAGGAGGACGCCAATCTCGGCCTGCAATGGCACGTCATCGCCATGTACGCGCCGAGCTTCGTCACCGGGCGGCTGATCGTCCGCTTCGGTGCGTCCCGGCTGGTGGCCACCGGGCTGGCGCTGATCGCCGCCGCCGCCGCGGCCGGGCTGGCCGGGGTGGAGGTCGGCCATTTCTGGTTCAGTCTCATCCTGCTCGGCATCGGCTGGAACTTCGGCTTCCTCGGCGCCTCGGCGCTGGTGCTGGAGTGCCACCGCTCCGAGGAGCGGACACGGGTGCAGGCGCTGAACGACTTCATCATCTTCGGGACGATGGCGCTGGGGTCCTTCGCATCGGGCGGGCTGCTGGCGGCGTTCGGATGGGATGCCGTGCTCTGGGTGTCGTTCGCGCCCCTGGCGCTGGCGGTGGTGGCGCTCGCCGGCAGCGCCGCGGCCCGCCCCCGCGTGGCCGGGGGCTGACCCGCTTCATCCTCTGGCAGCGCCCGGTGCGGACGGCCCCGCCGCGGCATCGGAGCCGTCGGCGCACACCGCGCGCACGCAGCCGCGCAGCCAGCGGTGGGCGGCGTCCGCGTCGAGGCGCGGGTGCCACAGCAGCGAGACCGTCGTGTCCGGCAACGCGACCGGCAGGGGCAGGGTCTCCAGCCCGGCGCGCAAGGCGCCGGTGTAGCGCTCCGGCACGGTGGCGACGAGCTCGGAGCCGCGCACCAGCGCCAGCGCCTCGCCGTAGCCGGCGACCACGGTGGCGATGGTGCGCGCCAGGCCGAGCGCAGCCAGGGCGTCGTCGACCGGCGCGCGGTCCAGGCCGCGCCGGGACACCAGGACATGACGGGCGGCGGCGTAGCGTTCCGCCGTCGCGGCGCCCCGGCACAGCGGGTGCCCGGGGCGGACCACGGCGACGCTGCGGTCGTGGAACAGCGCCTGGGCGCGCAGCTCCGGCCCCAGGGTGCCGCCGACCACACCCGTCTCCAGATCGACCCGGCCGTCGCGCAGCGGTGCGCTCTCGCGGTCCGGCTTGGGCACGAAGCGCAGCCGCACGCCCGGCGCGTCGCGGGTGACCCGCTCCAGCAGGGCGGCGCCGAACGTCTCCACGAAGCCCTCGCGGTTGCGCAGGGTGAAGGTCCGCTCCAGCCGCACCAGGTCCAGGGTTTCGGCGGGGCGCAGCGCGGCCTCGGCGTCGCGCACCAGGGCGCCGACCCGCTCGCGCAGCTCCAGCGCCCGCGGCGTCGGCACCAGGCCGCGGCCGGCCCGCACCAGCAGCGGGTCGCCGGTGGCCGTGCGCAGCCGCGCCAGGGCGCGACTCATGGCCGACGGGCTGAGGCGCAGGCGTGCCGCCGCCCGCGCCACGCTGCCTTCGGCCAGCAGCGCGTCCAGCGTGATCAGCAGGTTCAGGTCGGGGGCGGTCATGGCGCCAGCCTAGCACGGGGGCGACCCCGCCGACATGGCGCCGGACGCACGAATACCGTGCGATCGCTGCGCCTTCCGCCGCATCGGTCCGGGCGCGAGGCTTGCGCCGTGTTCCAACCGATCCGGCGGAGATCCCGACCATGGCCGTTCCCTTTTCCCACCCCGTCCCGATCCCCCGGCGGCGCGCCCCGGGGGCGCTCGCTGCGCTGTCCCTGTCCATGCTGCTGGCGGCGCTCGGCACCAGTGCCGCCAACGTGGCGCTGCCGGCGCTGACCGTCGCCTTCGCCGCCCCCTTCGCCGCGGTGCAGTGGGTGGTGCTGGCCTATCTGGTCGCGGTCACGGCGCTGGCCGCCGGGGCCGGCCGGCTGGGCGACCGCGTCGGCCGGCGCCGCCTGCTGCTGGGCGGGCTGGCGGTGTTCACCGCGGGCTCGGCCCTGTGCGGTGCGGCGCCCACCCTGTGGGCGCTGGTGGCGGCGCGCGCGGTCCAGGGCGCGGGCGCCGCGGTGCTGATGGCCCTCAGCGTGGCGCTCGTCGCCGAGGCCGTGGCGCCGGCGCGCACCGGGCGGGCGATGGGGCTGCTCGGCACCATGTCGGCGCTGGGAACGGCGCTGGGCCCCTCGGTCGGCGGCCTGCTGCTGTCGGTGGCGGACTGGCGCGCGGTCTTCCTCGTCGCGGTGCCGCCGGGCCTTGCCGCCATCGCCCTGACGTGGTCGGCCCTGCCGCCCGACACCGTTCCCGACACCGCAGCGGCGCCCCGCGCGCCGTTCGACACCGCCGGCACGCTGATGCTGGCGGCCACGCTGGCCGCGTACGCCCTGGCGCTGAGCGTGGGCAGCGGCCGCTTCGGCGTGGTCAACGCGGCGTTGCTGGCGGCGGCGCTGCTGGGGCTGGTGCTGTTCGTTCGGGTGGAGGGACGGGCGGTGTCGCCGCTGGTGGCCTGGGATGCCGGGCCGGGCGGCGCGGCGTTCCCGGCGGCGCTGGCCGCCAACGCGCTGATCGCCGCGGTGATGATGGCGACGCTGGTGGTCGGCCCCTTCCATCTCGCCGGGGCGCTCGGCCTCGACGCGGCGCGGGTCGGGCTGGTGTTGTCCGTCGGCCCGGCGCTGGCGGCGCTGAGCGGCGTGCTGGCCGGCCGGCTGGTCGACCGCGTCGGGGCCCGTGCCACGGCCGACGCCGGCCTGGGCGCGCTTCTGACGGGGGTCATCGCCCTGGCCGCGTTGCCGGAGACCGCGGGCGTGGCCGGCTACCTCGCGGCCATCGCCGTGCTGACGCCGGGCTACCAGCTCTTCCTCGCCGCCAACACCACGGCGGTCATGGCCGGCGCACCGGCCGACCGGCGCGGCGGGCGCTCCGGCCTGCTCACCCTGTCGCGCAACCTCGGCCTGGTCACCGGGGCCTCGGCCATGGGCGCGGTGTTCGCCCTGGCGGTGGGCACGCCCGACGTCGCCGCGGCGCCGGCCGCCGCGGTCGCCGCCGGCACGCGGACCGCCTTCGCCGTCGCCGCGGTGCTGGTGCTGGCCGCCGCCACGTCCCTCCGCTGGGGCCGGCGGACCTGAGGCCTCCTCATCCGCCGCCGGGGCAGGCGGCGGCGGCCAGGATCGGTCCGGCCTCGCCGCGCTGGAGCAGGACGGCGCAGTGCGCGCCGGGCGGTGGCGCCGCGAACCGCGCCCCAGCACCAGGACCTCCGGGGGGCAGGGTGGTCACGGCGGTCACCACGTTGTGGTTGGTCAGCCGCCGCCCCCGGTTCTCGCCGGCCGTGACCGCCGTCGCGCCGGCGGCGCGGTGGGTGACGACCCGCAGCACGGCGTCCGGCGCGGCGCCGGTCACCGTGGCCAGCAGCGCGGCCCCGTCGGCCACGACGCGCAACCCCGCCGGGCGGTCATCCCCGGTGGCCGCGGCGGCGATGGCCGCGGCCACCGCCCGGCGGTCGGACCCGACCACCGCGACCGTGCCGTCGATCACCATCTGCGGGGTGTAGACCCGCCCGGCCGGCCCCATGGCCGCGGCGTAGGCGCGCTGGCGGGCGGTGAACGCCGGCGCCGACAGCGGGTCGCGCCAGCGCCCGTCCGACCCGGCCACCAGGTCGTTCCAGTAATCCACGTGCCACTCCAGGGCGATCACGTCGGGGCGGCGCGCCAGCTCGCCCAGATAGGCCTCGGCGGGTGGGCAGGAGGAGCAGCTCTGGGACGTGAACAGCTCCACCACCACCGGCCCGCTTCCGTCCCGCGCCGCCCCCGCACCCGTGACCCCGCCCAGGGTCGCGGCCATCGCCGCCGCCGCCAGTGCCGCCACCCGCATCGCCGAATGCCGTCCCATCGCCGCCTCCTCCGCGTGCCGTCGGGAGGGGATGCTACGCCCGCCGGCCGATCACGCGGCGTCACCATGCCGTGACGGCGGGTGCGCTCAGCGCCCCAGCCCGGGCCGGTCGACGTAGAGGCGGTCGTCGCACAGGGGATCGGCGGGATCGGATCCCAGGGTGGTGGCGCCGCGCGGCACCGGAACGAAGTTCCCGGGCTCCAGGGCGAGGCGCCCGTCGACCGGCCGCAGCCAGAGCCGCAGCTCCGTCAGGTAGCGCCGCCAGACGCCGTCGGGGCCGCGGTGCAGCGGGGCGTCGGCCTCGACCGCCGCCGCCGCCTCCGGGCCGAAGGCGTCGGCGAGGGCGGAGCAGAGGGTTGCCACCGTCATCTCCTCGCCGTGCCGGCCGTTGATGAAGGCGCGCACCGGCGAGGCGTTCAGGGCGTCGACCAGGCCGATCGCGGTGCCGTAGTAGGCCGAGGGATCGAGGCCGGAGCAGGTGCCGTGCTTCACGTACTCGTGCCGGTCGAGGTGCGAGCGGACGCCGGGCATGACCCGGGCGACATCGGCGGCGACGTCCGCCGGCAGGGGCACCGGCGGCAGGTCGTCCCAGTCGCGGGCGGCGCGGAAGGCGCAGGGCTCCGTCGCCACCCGCGGGTTCGCGCGCACCATCGCCTCCGGCAACGCCGCGACGCAGTACTCCTGCCACTGCGGCCACAGCCCATGGAGCGTGAAGGCGGTGGCGTCGGCGGCGTCGGCGCACTCCGCCGGGCGGCGGCGCGCCGAGCGGGTCTCGCAGAAGGCCGGCTGCCAGGTCACCGCCAGAGCCCAGAGCCCGGCCATCTCCGGCAGCGGGTCCTTGGGGCAGCGCTGGGCCTGGGCGGCCCCGGCGGACCCCAGGAGCGCCAGAAGCGCGGCCATCACGGCCAGGGGTGGGCGTGGGATGCGACGCTGTGCCATGGACTCCTCCGGTCGGGCGGCGGGCGCGCCGCCACTGTACACCGCGGCCCTCACACCTCCAGGGCCGCGGCGCGGTCCTCCACCGGCTCCAGCGCCGGGATGCTCGGCCACACCGGCGGGTCGGCGGCCAGCGGGGCGGTCGAGCGCTCCCAGTGGGGGACCGTCTCGGAGAAGCTGCTGACCGGGCCGAGGAAGCTCAGCCAGCCATAGGGCGTCTGGCGGGCCTGCAGCAGGCGCGCCATCAGCCCCGGCGGCACCTGCGGCTGGGGCGGGATCGCGTGGGCCGGCACCGTGCCGAGGGTCTGCAGCCACATGGCGGTGCGGCACAGCGACACCCGGACGTGATGGCTGCCGCCGTCGCGGGCCCGCGCCAGCAGCGCCGAGACCACCCCGAACGCGGCGAGGTAGCCGGTGATGTAATCGTTGGGATAGACCGGGCTCAACGCCGGCGCCGTGCGCGACCCCTGGACCTCGGCCATGCCGGTGACCGACTGGGCCAGCTGCTCCCAGCCGCGGCGCTGCCCCCAGGGGCCGGAGTCGCCGTAGCACGACACCGAGACGTAGACGATGCCGGGGCGCAGGGCGGCCACCGCGTCCGGCGAGAAGCCCAGGGCGTCCATCGCCCCGGGGCGGTAGCTCTGCACGATCACGTCGGCGTCGCCGATCAGATCCTCCAGACGGCGCGCCGCGCTGGCCTGGGTGAGGTCGAGCACGCTCGACAGCTTGCCGTGGCCGGTGTCCATGACGAAGGACGGGATGGTCGGGTTCTGCGGCGCGCGCACCCGCAGCACCTCCGCCCCGTGCTCCGCCAGGGTGCGGGTCGCGGTGGGGCCGGCCAGCACATGGGTGAGGTCGAGCACCCGCACGTCCGACAGCGGCCGGGGCGCGGCGGCGAACGGCTCCGGCGCGCTGTCGCCGATGCGCTCGATGCGCACCACCGGCTCCGCCGCCAGCAGGCGGCCCTGGGGATGCTCCGCCCATTCGGCGGCGCTGCGGGCGATGCCGCCGCACAGGCCCGCCTCGGCCACCGCGTCCTCCAGCTCGTCGGACTCCCAGGTGGCGACGGCGGCGTTGATGGCGGCGAGGTCATTGGGGCAGTCCAGCAGCTTCAGCAACCCGTCGCGCAGCTTGGGATAGCCGGCGTGGAGGAAGATGCTGCGACCGTCGCGGCAGGGGTGGAAGTCGGTCAGCGGGTAGGCCGGGTCGGGGTAGGGCACGGGATAGCCCTGCTGCAGCAGGAAGCCGACGCTCTTCAGGGACACCGCGGCGGCGGCGACGTCGATGACGGCGCTCTGCTCGCGGCCGCAGCGCTCCGCCCAGACGGCGTTGATGGTGGCGGCGTAGGCGGCCAGGGCCGTCGCCCCCGCCTCGCCGACCCGGAAGGGCGTGGGAAAGACCGGGTCGTGGCCCACGATCTCCACCGATCCCGCGGCGCGCCGCACCGCGTCGTCGCCGAGGGCCAGGATACCGTCGAGTGTCTCGTGCCGATGCATCGTCCTCTCCCCGTCCAGGAGCGCCTCCCGATGGGCGCCGGCGACGCCATCCTATGCCGGAAGCTGTGTGCGGCCGCACAAAAATCTCGTCAAACAGGCATTGTGGTCTCTCCTGACAACCCAGCATGCGTCAGGTCGGGGGTGCCGGAACGGAAGCCACCAGACGTTGTGTGTAGGGGTGCCGGGGGGCGGCGAACAGGCGGTCGGGCGGCCCCTCCTCGACGATGGCACCGGCCTCCATCACCACGACTCGGTCGGCGATCGCCTCGACCACCGCGAGGTCGTGGCCGATGAACAGGTAGGTCAGGCCGAGGCGGTGCCAGAGGTCGCGCAGCAGGTCCAGCACCTGGGCCTGGACCGAGACGTCGAGCGCCGAGACCGGCTCGTCCAGCACCAGGATGCGCGCGCCGGCGGCGAGCGCGCGGGCGATGCCCACCCGTTGCGCCTGCCCGCCCGACAGCTCGTGGGGAAAGCGCGCCAGGAACGCCCGGTCGAGGCCGACCTGGTCCAGCAGCGCCTCCCGCCGCCGCGCCCGCGCCGCCGCGTCGAGACCGGCGAGCCGGCGCAAGGGGACGTCCAGGGTCTGGCCCACCGTCTTGCGCGGGTTCAGCGACGACACCGGGTCCTGGAAGACGTACTGCACCGTGGCGCCCAGCGCCCGCGGTCCGGCGGCGGCGAGGCCGGCCACCGCGCGCCCCTCCAGCCACACCGTGCCGGCGGAGGGGGCAACCAGCCCGACCAGGCTGCGCGCCAGCGTCGTCTTGCCGCTGCCCGATTCGCCGACGATCCCCAGGGTCTCGCCCGGCCGCACCGTCAGCGACACGCCCTTCAGCGCGTCGACCGGCGGGCGGGCGGGGCCGAGCAGGGGGCGCCGCCCGGGATAGGTCTTGACCAGGCCACGCACCTCCACCGCCGGCACGCCCGCGCCCGCGCCCGCGCCCGCGCCCGCGCCCTCGCCCGTGGGTGCCGGGGCGTCGCGCCGGCCCCGGCCCAGCACCGGCACCGCCGCCACCAGCGCCCGGGTGTAGGGGTGCTGGGGGCGGGCCAGCACGGCGCGGGCCTCGCCCTCCTCGACCACGGCGCCGCGGTGCATCACCGCGACCCGGTCGCACAGCCGGGCGATCACCCCGAAATCGTGGCTGATGAACAGGATGGCGAGGCCGCGGCCGCGGCGCAGGCGGTCCAGCAGATCGAGGATGCCGGCCTGCACGGTGACGTCGAGGGCGGTGGTCGGCTCGTCGGCGACGATCAGGTCGGGATCGTTGGCCAGGGCCATGGCGATGGTCACCCGCTGGCGCTGGCCGCCCGACAGCTCGTGGGGGTAGGCGGCGGCGGTGCCCGCCGGGTCGGGCAGGCCGACCGCGGCGAACAGCTCCGCCACGCGCCGCCGCGCCGCGGCCGCCGGCACCGGGGCGTGGGCGCGGATCGCCTCGGCCACCTGGGCGCCGACCCGCAGCAGCGGGTGCAGGGTGGTCATCGGGTCCTGGAAGACGTAGGCGACACGCCCGCCGCGCAGGCGGCGCAGCGCCTCCGGCGGCAGCGCCAGCAGGTCGTCGGCGCCCAGGCGCACGGCGCCGGCGCGGATGACGCCGGGCGGCGAGGCGACGAGGCGGGCGATGGAGTGGGCGGTCACCGACTTGCCCGATCCGGACTCGCCGACGATGCCCAGGCATTCGCCCGGGTTCACGTGCAGGCTCACCCCCGTGACCGCGTCCACCAGGCCGGCCGGGGTGGCGAAGGCCGTGCGCAGCCCCGACACCGCCAGCAGGGCGCCGGGCGGAGGGGGCGCCGCCGGCGCGTCCGCGCCGTCGCGGGCGACCCGGGTGGCGGCGCCGGGCCGCGCCGGCTGGCCGCTGCGCAGGCGCGGGTCGACGGCGTCGCGCAGCCCGTCGCCCAGCAGGTTGACGCTCATGACGATGAGGAACACCGCCAGCCCCGGCACCGCGGCGACATGGGGAGCGGTGATCAGCACCGTGCGCCCGTCGCCCAGCATGGAGCCGAGATCGGCCTGGGGCGGCTGGGAGCCGAGGCCGAGGAAGCTCAGGCCGGCCGTCTCGAGGATCATCCAGCCCACGGTGGTGGAGGCGGTGATGACGATCACCGGCAGCACGTTGGGCAGCACCTCGCCCAGCAGCACGGGCGCCGGCCCCTGGCCGGACAGGCGGGCGGCGTCGACGAACGCGCTGTGGCGCAGCGCCGCCGTGGCGCCGCGCACGTTGCGGGCGAAGAACGGGACGTTGACCGCCACCACGGCGTAGAGCGCGTTGAGCAGCCCAGGCCCCAGCGCCGCCACGATGGCCAGCGCCAGCAGCAGGTAGGGGAACGCCATCAGCGTGTCGATGCCGCGCATCAGCACGCCGTCGGTGCGCCCGCCGGCGAAGCCCGCCACCAGCCCGATGGCCGAACCCACCAGCGCCGCCAGCAGCGCGGCGGCGACGCCGACGGCGAGGCTGACCCGGCTGCCCCAGACCAGCCGGGCCAGCAGGTCGCGGCCCAGCGCGTCGGTGCCCAGCCAGTGCCCGTCCGCCAGGGGTGGCAGCAGGCGGTCGGCCGGGGCGGTGGCGTCGGGATCGGCCAGCGGCAGCAGCGGGGCGGCCAGGGCCACGGCGACCACCAGCGCCAGCAGCGCCAGCCCGGCCGCCGCCAGCCGGTTGCGCAGCAGGCGGCGCAGCAGTGCTGTGGCGGCGCTCACGGCGCCATCCTGGGGTCGAGCAGGGCCTGCAGCAGGTCGGCGGCGAGGTTGAAGAGGACGTAGCTGGCAGCCACCACCAGCACGCCGCCCTGGACCAGCAGCACGTCGCGGCTGGCGATGGCGTCGACCAGCAGGCGGCCGATCCCGGGCCACTGGAACACCGTCTCCACATAGACGGCACCCCCCAGCACGAAGCCGGCCTGCACGCCGATCACCGGAATGACGGTGACCAGGGCGGCCCGCAGGGCGTGGCCGACCACCACGCGGCGCTCCGGCAGGCCCTTGGCGCGGGCGGTGCGCACGAAGTCCTGGCGCAGCACCTCCAGCATGGCGGAGCGGGTGAGGCGGGCGATCACCCCGGCGGCGACCACCGCCAGGGTCACCGCCGGCAGCGCCAGATGGGCCAGCAGGTCGGGCAGGTCGCCGCCGCCATAGATGGCGTACATGCCGCTGGCCGGCAGCAGCCGCCAGCGCACCGCGAACAGCAGGATCAGCAGCAGGCCCAGCCAGAACGACGGCAGGGAGATGCCGATCAGCACGCCAAGGGTCACCAACCTGTCGGCCAGCCCGAACTGGCGCACCGCGGCGACCACCCCGGCCAGCAGCCCCAGCAGCGAGGCCAGCAGCAGGGCCGCCCCGGCCAGCACGAGGGTAGCGGAGAAGCGCTCCACCACCGCGTCGAGCACCGGCCGGTTGAGGCTGAAGGAGCGGCCGAGGTCGCCCGCCAGCACGTTGCCGAGCCAGGTCAGGTACTGCACCGGCAGCGGCCGGTCGAGGCCGAGGTCGCGCTCCACCCGGGCCACCGTCTCCGGGGTGGCGTAGGGGCCGAGGATGGCCAGCGCCGGGTCGCCGGGGATCAGCGCCATGATCAGGAAGACGATCAGGCTGAGGCCCAGCAGCACCGGCCCCAGGGCCAGCACGCGGCCCAGCGCGTAGCCGGCCATCACCGCGTCTTCCGGACGTCGTCCAGCAGCAGGAAGAAGGAGGGTTGCAGGGCGAAGCCCTCGACCGCCGCCGTGGTCACCGCGTTCTGCTTCCAATGGGCGACGAAGGCCCAGGGCGCGTCCTCGACGACGATCGCCTCGGCCTGGCGGTAGAGCGCCGCGCGCTCGGCCGGGTCGCCGCTGCGCCGGGCGCGCTCCAGGATGCGGTCCAGCTCGGCGTTGGCATAGTAGCCGGAGTTGAAGCCGCCGGATTCGGGCAGGGCGGCGGTGCGCAGGGTGAGATAGGGCAGGGTGTCGGGGTCGTTGGTCATCCACGCCATCTCCGCCATGTCGGCGGCCTCGCCCAGCCCGGGGTTCACCTTGGCGAGGTAGGTGTTCCATTCGTAGGTCTCGATCCGCACGGCGAGGCCGACGGCGGCGAGGTCGGCCTGGATGGCGGTCGCCATGGCCACGGGGTCGAGCATGCCCGAGCCGCCCTCGGCGACGTAGAAGGTCAGGCTGGCGCCCTCGGCCCCCGCGTCCTTCAGCAGCGCCCTGGCCTTGGCGGGGTCGTGGGGGTAGCCGGCGACCTCCGGGTCGTAGGCCCAGTCGAAGGCCGGGGCGATCAGGCCCCGGGCCGGAACGGCGGTGCCCTGGAGGATGTCCTCGGCGATCGCCCGCTTGTCGATGGCGTAGTTGACCGCCTGGCGCACCCGCTTGTCGGCCAGCGGCCCGTGGCGGGTGTTGAGGATGAGGAACCAGAGATGGGGTCCCGCCTGCTCGTGCACGGTGAAGTCCGGGGCGTCGCGGAAGGTCGCCAGGGCGTCGGGCGGCACCTCCACCATCACGTCGATGCCCCCCGACAGCATCTCCGCCGCCCGGGTGTTGGCGTCGGCGACGGGGCGGAACACCACCGCCTGCAGCTTGGCCGGGTCGCCCCAGTAGTCGGGGTTGCGCTCCACGGTGACCTGGCGGCTGCCCTGCCACTCCACGAAGCGGAACGGCCCGGTGCCGACGGGGTGGCGGCCGTAGTCGGTGCCGTGCGCGGCCACCGCGGCCGGCGAGACCAGCAGCCCGGTGGGGTAGGCGAGGTTCGAGAGGAACGGCGCGTAGGGCTCGGTCAGGGTGAAGCGCACGGTGCGCGGGTCCACCGCCTCGACCCGGTCGATGACGGAGAAGAAGAAGGCCAGCGGGAACGGCCCGGTGCCGGCGTCCGGGTGATCCTCGTCGAGCATCCGCATGAAGTTGTAGGCGACCGCGGCGGCGTCGAAGGGCGTGCCGTCATGGAAGGTGACGCCGTCGCGCAGGGTGAAGGTGTAGGTCAGGCCGTCGTCGGACACCATCCAGCGCTCGGCCAGCGCCGGTTCGACCTCCAGGGTGCCAGGCTTGTAGCGGACCAGCCCCTCGTAGAGGTTCACCAGGATGCGGAAATCGTTGGTCGCGGTGGCGACGGCCGGGTCGAGGGTCGCCGGCTCGGCGATCTGGCCCACCACCAGCACCTCGGGCGGGACCTGGGCGGGGGCCGGGCCCGGCAGGGCCAGGAGAACGGAGGCGAGGAGCCCGGCGAGGGCGGGGCGGAGGTCGGTCATGGGCTCGGGGCCTTTCATGAATCGAGGATCCGGGGCGGCCGGTCATCCTCCCGACGAAGAACCACGCTCCTGGGGTCCGGCCACCTGCTTCATGCTGCCTTGCGCGCCGGCCACCTTATACGGCGCCGCCCGCCGGGTCGACCTCCCAGGGCGTTTGCCCGGCGGCGGCGGCGGTGCTAGGGTCGCGGCCCCTCTCCGGCCAGACCACGGCGGCACCGTGCCGATCCCCCTGCACCCGCTCTTCGCGCCCGCCCGACTCCTGGCCCTGGTCTCGACGCTGGCGGTGGCCGCCATCGCCGGCGGCGCGGTGGTCTGGGACCTCGCCGGCCTGCCGGCCGCCAAGACCGCCGCCACCGCCGCCCTGCTGCTGTTCGCGGCGATCGAGGCGCCGGCGCTGGGCCGCGGCGGCCGCATCATGCTGGCGGCGTGCGCGGTCTGCGCCGGCGCCGCGTGGGCGGCCCTGGACGACCCCGGCGGCGCCGTGCTGCGCGGCCTCACCGGGGCCGCCTTCGTGGTCGGGCTTCTGGCATCGCTCAGCATGCTGCGCGATGCCGCGGCGAGCTCGGCCCTGGTGCAGCGCTGCGGCGACCTGATGGTGCGCCAGCCGCCGGGGCGGCGGTTCCTGGTGCTGGCGCTGGGCAGCCACCTGGTGTCGGTGGTGCTCAATCTGGGCGTGCTGACGCTGCTGGGGACCATGGTGCTGCGCGGCAACACGCTGGAGGCGGCCGGCGGCGACGCCCGCATCGCCGCGATCCGCACGCGCCGCATGCTGACCGCGGTGCTGCGCGGCTTCGCCCTGATGACCGTGTGGTCGCCGCTGTCCATCTCGTTCGCGGTGACCACCGCGGCGATCCCGGGTCTCGACTGGTGGACGCTGGTGCTGCTGCAGCTCGTCCTGGCGGCGTTGCTGCTCGGCGCCGCCTGGGCGGTCGACCGGCTGGAGTTTCCGCGCGTGGTGGTGGCGCGCCCGGCGGCCTCGCCCTCGTGGCGGCCGCTGGCGGCGCTGACGGCGCTGATCGCCGCGGTGGTCGTCGGCGCGATGGCGCTGGCCCTGGCGCTGGGCGTGCGGCCCATCGCCGGGGCGATGCTGGCCGTGCCGGTGGCCGCCTGGGTGTGGCTGGCCACCCAGCACCGGGCGGACGGCGCCGCGGCGCCGTGGCGCGCCGCCTGCCGGCTGGGGGCGCGGCTGACGGTCAGCCTGCCGGGCTTCCGCAACGAGTTCGTCATCATCGGCGGGGCCACCTTCCTCGGCACCGTCGGCGCCGGCTTCGTGCCGCCCGAGGCGGCGGCCCGGCTGCTGGCGGCCCTGCCGGTGCCGGGGGTGGCGCTGATGGTCCTGCTGGCGTGGTCGATCATGGCGCTGGCGCGGTTCGGGGTGCCCCAGATCCTGACGGTGACCCTGGTCGGCCACGCCTTCGCCCCGCTGTCCCAGCACGGCGTCGCGCCGATGGTGCTGGCCAGCGGCCTGATGGGCGCCTGGGCCCTGTCGGCCTGCACCACCCCGGTGGGGGCGGCGACGCTGATCGTGGCCGGCATGGCCGGGGTTCCCGGATCGACGGCCGGGCGCGGCTGGAACGGCCGCTTCGTGCTGGCCGGGGCCGCCGCGCTGGCGGCGTGGATGGTGGCGCTGGACGCGGCCGGATGGTGATCCCGGCCGCCGCCCGGCCGGTCGAGGGCGGGCGCCTCGGCCCGGTCCGCGCCAAGGTGGTGCGGGGGGGTGGTGATCAGGCGGTCTCGCCGACCGGCGCCGCGTCGGCGATCCCGCCCGCGCGGTCACCCGTGCTGTCACCCGCGCCTTCGGGGGCGCCTTCGGGGGCGCCTTCGGCGGCGCCTTCGGCGGCGATGCCGGCGGCGACGGCGCGCAGGGCGTCGAGCAGGGTCGCGGTGACCGGCGTGGGGGCGTAGTCGCGGCGCAGCGTCAGGCCGACGGGGCGCACCACGTCGCGAAAGGCGATGGCCAGGATGGCCAGCACGCCGCGCTCCACCTCGTGGTGGACCTGGTGGCGCGAGACGATGGCCAGGCGGTCGCTGCGCAGCAGCAGACTGCGCGCCACCACCAGGCTGTCGGTCTCGATCGGCCGCCGCGGCGCCGGCAGGCCGGCCCGCCGCAGCGCCGCCTCGAACTGGCTGCGCAGCGGCACGCCCTTGAACGGCAGCACCCAGCCTTGGTCCAGGCAGTCGGCCAGGGCCGGCGCCGGGCGGGCGGCGGCGGGATGGCCGGCCCGGGCGACGATGACGATGTCGTCCTGGAACAGCTCCTCCGACACGATGTCCTCGGCCGGCGGCGGCTGGCGGATGGTGCCGACCACCACGTCGAGGTCGCCGTCGCGCAGCCCGCCGAGCAGGGAATGGTAGGTGCCGTCGACGATCGCCACCTCGGCCGCCTCGAAGCGCTCCAGCAGGCGCTCCACGGCCAGCGGCACCAGGCGCTCCCGGGTCATCGGCAGGGCGCCGACGCGCACCCGGCCGGCGGCCGCGCCGCGCAGCAGGGCCACCTCCTCCACGCCCTGGCGGATCTCGGCCAGCGCCAGCTTGACCCGGCGCAGCAGCTCCTCGCCCTGCCGGGTCGGCCGGACGCCGTCGCGGGCGCGCAGGAACAGGGCCAGGCCCAGCCGCGTCTCCAGCGTGCGCAGCGAGCGGTTCAGCGCCGGCTGCGACAGGCCGCAGGCCCGCGCTGCGCCGCTGATGGAATCGCCCGCGCCGACGGCGGCCAGCGCCTGCAACTCGTGGTCGGCCGCCTGCACGCTCAAGGGGCCGACCGACCGCCGGGCGGGGTCGCCGGCCAGCAGCGCCTCCTCGGCCGCGCGCAGGTGGCCGAGCGCCCGGGTGGCCCTGCGGACCAGCGCGTGCCCCGCCCCGGTGCAGGTGAGCCGGCGCGGCGAACGGTGGAACAGCGCCACCCCCAGCTCCGCCTCCAGCGACTGGACGGAACGGGTGACCGCCGACTGCGAGACCGCCAGCCGCCGCGCCGCGGCGGCGATCCGCGCGCCGTCGGCCACCGCCAGCAGCACCCGCAACTTGCGCAGCTTAGGCACGGACGCGCTCTCCCGTCTGTCGGAAACGCATGGAAGGAATGGAAAAATCCCTTTTTGATCAGTGAGGTATATCACGGCTGTCCGGAACCGGGGATCATCCTATAACCGTTTCGCATTGTTCGTGCCGCAAATTGCAATTCTGCCGGCATGGTTTGGCGGCGACACTGTCGGCCTCGCCCCGGATCGGGCGCCCTTGTCCGTCCCGCCGCCCCACCAGCAGAGCCCGCAGCGCCATGAACGACATCAGCCGCCCCGTCGCCGTCCCCGCCGGCGATCCGGAAGGACCCGAGGATCTGGACGGGGTCGAGCGCCCGCGCGGCGCCGGCCGGGGCGAGGCGGCCTGGGGCAGCGACCCTGTCGCCGAGACCCTGCGCCGCCTCGGCCTGCCCTTCGTGGCGCTGGTGCCGGGGTCGAGCTTCCGCGGCCTGCACGACAGCCTGGTCAACCATCTCGGCAACCGCGACCCGCAGATGGTGCTGTGCCTGCACGAGGAGCACGCGGTCGCCATCGCCGACGGCTACGCCCGGGTCACCGACCGTCCCATCGCCGTGGCGCTGCACGCCAACGTCGGCCTGATGCACGCCTCCATGGCCCTCTACAACGCCTGGTGCGACCGGGTGCCGATGGTGGTGCTGGGCGCCAACGGGCCGGTCGACGCCCACCGCCGCCGGCCGTGGATCGACTGGGTGCACACCTCGCGGGACCAGGCGGCGATGGTGCGCCACTTCATCAAGTGGGACGACCAGCCCGCCTCGACCGAGGCCGCGGTGGAGGCGGTGCTGCGGGCCCACCAGATCACCACGACCGCGCCGTTCGGCCCGACCTATGTCTGCCTCGACGTCGGCCAGCAGGAGACCCCGCTCGCCGCCCCGCTTCCGGCGGTGGACGTCGCCCGCTACGCCGCCGCTCCGCCGCCGGCCGCCCCGGCGGCCAGCGTCGCCACCGTGGCGGCAGCGCTGGCCGCGGCGCGCCGGCCGGTGCTGATGTTCGGCCGGGCCGGGCGCGGCCGGGCGGAGTGGGACCGCCGGATCGCGCTGGCCGAGGCGACCGGGGCGGCGGTGCTGACCAGCATGCACAACCCCGCGGTCTTCCCCACCGACCACGCCCAGCACCTGCTGCCGCCCTGCGGCGAGCGCCGCTCCGACGCCGAGGCGGCGCTGCTGGCCGAGGCCGACCTGCTGGTCAGCTTCGACTGGATGGACCTCGCCGGCTATGTGCGCAGCTGCACCGGCCGCTCGCAGGCCCTCAGCCCGGTGGCGACACGGGTCGTCCATTGCTCCCTGGACGGGCTGATGGCCAATGGCTGGAGCATGGACCACCAGGCGCTGCCGGCGGTCGATGTCCCGATCCTGGCCCACCCCGACGCCTTCGCCGCCCAGCTGCTCGAGGCGGTCGGCGACCGCCCGGCCGGCACCGGCTGGGACTTCGCCGGGCCGCACTGGACCAGCCACCTGCCCGACGCGCCGGTGGGCGACCGGGCCGACCGCATCGCGCTGGGCGACTTCGCCATGACCATCCGCCGCTTCGGCATGGAGCACCCCACCACCTTCGTGCGCCTGCCGCTCGGCTGGCCGCGGGCGGCCAGCCACTTCACCCACCCCCTGTCCTACCTCGGCAAGGATGGCGGCGGGGCGGTCGGCGTGGGCCCCGGCCACGCCGTGGGTGCCGCCCTGGCCTTGCGCGGCAGCGGCCGGTTTCCCACCGCGGTGCTGGGCGACGGCGATCTGCTGATGGGCGTCAACGCCCTGTGGACCGCCAGCCACATGCGCCTGCCGCTGCTGGTCGTCGTGGCCAACAACACCTCGTTCTTCAACGACGAGATCCACCAGGAGACGGTGGCCCGTGCCCGCAACCGGCCGGTGGAGAACCGCTGGATCGGCCAGCGCCTCGCCGATCCCGAGGTCGACATCGCCGCGATGGCCCGGGCCCAGGGCTTCACCGCCGGCGACCCGGTGCGCCGTGCCGCCGACCTGGCCGAGGCGCTCGCCGCGGCGGCCGCGGCGGTGGCCGGCGGCGGCCGGGTCCTCATCGACGCGCGGATCGAGCCCGGCTACGCCGCCGCCTTCGGCCTGCCGGCCGCCTGACCCCGACCACCCCGGCCCGCGAAGAAGGCCGGACCACACACGCCTGCTCTGGAGGGACCCCGATGATCGCGAAGACACTCTCGACCCTGCTGGCCGCCACCGCGGTCGCCGCCGTTTCCGGTGCCGTTTCCGGTGCCGTCACCGCCGCGCACGCGGCGTTCCCGGAAAAGCCGATCACCATGTACATCGGCTTCAACCCCGGCGGCGCCGTCGACACCACCGCCCGCCTCATCCAGAAGAACCTGGAGAAGGAGCTGGGGGTGCCCGTGGTGGCGGTGCAGAAGCCGGGCGGCGGCGGCACGGTGATGGCGACCACCCTGATGCACGCCCAGCCCGACGGCTACACCATCGGCATGGGTGCCAGCGCCGCCTACGCGCTGGCGCCGCTGCTCAACACCGACATCCGCTACCAGATCGACGACTTCGACCACATCGCCACGGTGTCCTACCCGCAGGACGCCACCGTGGTGCGGGCCGACGCGCCGTGGAACACCTATGCGGAACTGGTCAAGGACGCCAAGGGCCGGGGCAAGCCCCTGTCGCTGTCGTCCCAGGTGTCGGTGTCGCGCCTGATGGCCATCGCCATCGAGGAGGCCGAGGGCATCGCCATCGACGTGGTGCCGGTCAAGGGCGGCTCGGTCGGCATCCAGCAGGTGCTGGGCGGCCACACCGACATGACGTGGGGCGCGTCGGGCTGGCACCCGCAGGTCAAGTCGGGGGCCATGAAGCCGCTGTTCTCCCTGGGCTACAAGCGCAACCCGGACTTCCCCGACATCCCCACCCTGACGGAGCTGGGCATCGGCTACGCCTTCGTCGACACCTTCATGCTCTCCGCGCCCAAGGGGCTGCCCGACGACATCCGCGAGACCCTGACCAAGGCGGTCGAGGCGGCGCTGACGGAGGAGCTGCGCCGCGAACTGCAGGAGAAGATGTACCTGGCCGCCGACTACCGCAATCCCAAGGACACGGTGGCATACCTGCACATGCAGCGCGCGCAGGTGAAGCCCTTCGTCGAGAAGATGCTGGCCGCCGACGCGAAGTGATGGGCCGGCCCCCTCCCCGCAAGGGGAAGGGGCGGCGCACGAAACCAAGAGACCGACATGCGCACTGCCGACATCTGCGCCGGCGCGTTCCTGCTGCTGGTGGGGCTGCTGACCCTGTTCCGCATCATCCCGGCGGAGATCAGCGGCCATTCCGACTACGGCCTGCCGCCCGATTTCTTCCCCCGGGCGCTGGCCGCCCTGTTCATCGGCCTGTCGGCGCTGCTGGTGGGCTCGCGGCTGTGGGCGGCGCACCGGCGCCGTCCGCCGGTGGAGAGCCCCCGCCCGCCGATGGCCCCGGTGGACTGGGGCTTCATCGCCGGCGCCGCACTGTTCTTCGCCGGCGTCCACCAGGTGATGACCCATGTCGGCTTCATCGCCGCGGGCATGATCGCGGTGGCCCTGGTGGGCGCGCTGATGACCGGCCTGCGCCCCCACCCGGTCAGGCTGGCGGCGCTCACCGTCGGCGCACCGCTGGTCGTCTACCTGGCCTTCCGGCACCTCTTCATGGTTTTCCTTCCGGCGTAAGGACCGCTCGTCATGGACCAGATCCTCGCCGGGGTCGGCGACGCCTTCACGCTGACCACCATCGTCTACGTCGCCTTCGGCGTGTTCATGGGCATCATGGTGGGCGCCATCCCCGGCCTCAACGGCCCGATGGCCATCGCGGTCGCTGTGCCGCTCACCTATTACATGGACCCGCTGGCGGCCATCGCCTTCCTGATCGGCATCAACAAGGGCGGGACCTTCGGCGGCTCGATCTCCGCGGTGCTGCTGAACACGCCGGGCTCGCCGGAATCAGCGTCCACCGCGCTCGACGGCTACCCCCTGGCGCGTCAGGGCAAGGGGCTGAAGGCCATGAAGATGGCCCTCTACTCCTCGGTGTGCGGCGACCTCTTCAGCGACATCGTCCTGTTCACGGTGGCCGCCCCCTTCGCCATCATCGCCCTGCAGATGGGCCCGCCGGAGCTGGCGGCCGTCTTCGCCTTCTCGCTCACCATCATCGCCGGGCTGTCCGGCTCGTCGCTGATCCGCGGCCTGATCGCCGCCGTGCTCGGTGCCTTCCTCGCCACCGTCGGCCTCGACATCGAGACGGCGCAGCCGCGCCTCACCCTGGGCATGACCGACCTGATCGAGGGCATCCCGATCATCCCCATGACCATCGGCCTGCTGGCCCTGTCGGAGATCCTGATCCAGGTCGAGGAGCGGTTCTTCGGGCGCGAGCCGGGCGGCCACAGCTTCACCGTCTTCGGCAAGGGGGTGCCGCGCGAGGACCGGCGGGTCAGCTGGGCCGAGTACCGGGCCTGCCTGCGCACCATCGTCCGCTCCGCCCTGATCGGCACCGGGGTCGGCGCGGTGCCCGGCATCGGCGCCATCGTCGCCGGCTTCCTCGGCTACGGCGCGGCGCGCCGGGCGTCCAAGACGCCGGAGCGGTTCGGCACCGGCACCCTGGAGGGCATCGCCGCGGCGGAGGCCGCCAACAGCGCGGTCACCGGCGCCAACCTGATCCCGTTGCTGGCCCTGGGCATCCCCGGCAGCCTGTCGGCGGCGATCCTGATCGGCGCCTTCCTGATCCACGGCGTCGACCCCGGCCCGCTGGTCTTCACCGAGCACCCGCGCCTGATCTACGGCATCTTCGCCGCCATGTTCCTCGGCAACGTGCTGAACTTCCTGATCGGCAACCTCGGCCTGCGCCTGTTCGCCGTGGTGGTCAGCGTGCCGAAATGGATCATCCACCCCACCGTGGTGATCCTCTGCATCGCCGGTGCGTTTGCCAACGGCAACGCCATGTTCTCGGTGGCGGTGATGATGGTGTTCGCGGTGCTGGGCTACTTCATGCGCAAGTTCCAGTTCTCCTACGCCACCTTCATCGTCGGCTTCGCGCTGGGCGACGGGTTCGAGCAGGCGGTCCGCCAGTCGGTGATCCTGTTCAACGACCGCCCCGGGGCGCTGCTGGAGCACCCCATCGTCCTGCTGTTCTCGGCGCTGACCGTGTTCGCCGTGTGGCGCATCGCCCGCGGCAACCGGCGCCCCGCCCGCCCGCCCGAATCCCGGCCGCACGACGGTGCCGCCGAAGGAGCCCTGTCGCCATGAGCCCCTCCACCCCGGTCCTTCCCACCCACCGCGACCTCTACTACGGCGGGGCCTGGCACCCGCCGCGCGACGGCGGCCGGGTCGCCTGCCGTGCCCCCGGCAGCGGCGCCGACCTTGGCGGCGTCGCCCGCGGCGGGCCGGCGGACATGGCCGCGGCGATCGCCGCCGCCCGCGCCGCCTTTCCCGGCTGGCGCGACACCCCGCCGCTGGAGCGCGCCCGTCGCCTGCGCGCCATCGCCGACGTGATGCGCGCCCACAAGGAGGAGCTGGCCCTGGTCGACGCCGCTGACAGCGGCAACCCGGTGTCGGCCATGCTGAAGGACGTGGACATCGCCACCGCGGCGCTCGACTTCTTCGCCGGGCTGGTGACGGAGATGAAGGGCGACAGCATCCCGATGGGGCCGGCCGCCCTCAACTTCACGGTGCGCGAGCCGCTGGGCGTGGTCGGGCGGATCGTCGCCTTCAACCACCCCCTGATGTTCGCCGCCGCCAAGATGGCCGCCCCCCTGGCCGCCGGCAACGCGGTGGTGATCAAGCCGGCGGAACAGGCGCCGCTGTCGGTGCTGCGCTTCGTGGAGCTGGTCGGGCACCTGCTGCCGCCGGGCGTCCTCAACGTCGTCAACGGCGGGCCGGAGGCCGGCGCCGTGCTGGCCGGCCACCCCGGGGTGGCCATGGTCGGGCTGATCGGCAGCGTGCCCACCGGGGCGGCGGTGATGGCCGAGGCGGCCCGGACCGTCAAGCCGGTGATGCTGGAGCTGGGCGGCAAGAACGCCCTCATCGTCTGCCCCGACGCCGACGTGGAGACGGCCGCCCGTGGCGTCGTCGCCGGCATGAACTTCGCGTGGTGCGGCCAGTCCTGCGGCTCCACCAGCCGCGCCTTCGTCCACGCCGCGCTCCACGACGCGGTGGTGGCGCGGGTGCGCGACCTGCTGGCCGACCTCGTGCCGGGCGACCCGACCGACCCGGCGACCCGGATGGGCGCGCTCATCAGCGAGCGCCAGCGCGACCGCGTCCTCCACCACATCGCCACCGCCCGGGCCGAGGGCGCGCACCTGCTGTGCGGCGGCGGCCCGCCGGAGGACCCGGCGCTGGCCGGCGGCCTCTTCGTCCTGCCGACGGTGTTCACCGGGGTGACCCCGGACATGACCATCGCCCGGGAGGAGATCTTCGGCCCGGTCCTGGCGGTGCTGCGCTGGGAGGACGAGGCGGCGATGCTGGAGGCGGTGAACGCCGTGGACTACGGCCTCACCTGCTCCATCTGGACCCGCGACCTCGACCGTGCCCACCGCCTGGCGCGGCGCGCCCAGGCCGGATTCGTGTGGATCAACACGGTGGCCGCGCACTACCTCGGGGCGCCGTTCGGCGGGGTGAAGCGATCGGGCATCGGGCGCGAGGAGTGCCTGGGCGAACTGTTGAGCTTCACGCAGGAAAAGAACATCCATGTGGCGCTGGAGTCCGCCTGACCGGCTGTGGACGGCGGCGGGAACCCTGGCCATCGCCACCGCGGGGGGCGCGCTGGCGGCCGCCCTGCGCCTGCCCCTGCCGTGGCTGATCGGGGCGCAGCTGGCGCTGTGCGCGGTGGCGCTGCTGCGGCTTCCGGTGTTCGACCACCCGCCGTGGTGGCCGCGGGCCAGCCGCGACGTCTTCCTGCCGGTGATCGGGGTGATGATCGGTGGCTCCTTCACCGCCGACGTGCTGGGCCAGGTCCCGCACTGGTGGATCGGCCTGGCCGCCCTGTCGGTCTTCCTGGTGGCCGTGCACATGCTGGTGTTCGCGCTGTTCCGCCGGGTCGGCGGCTACGACCTGCCCACCGCCTTCTTCGCCGCCTTCCCCGGCGGCTTCATCGAGGCGACCGTGATGGGGGCGGAGGCCGGCGGCAGCCAGCGGGTGATCCAGCTCCAGCACTTCCTGCGGATCTCGCTGATCGTGCTGCTGGCGCCGCTGGTGTTTGGCTGGTTGAGCGGCCACGCCGTGGGCAGCGCCGCCGGGGCCGCGCCCCAGGGGGCGCCGGCGGCGCTGGGCTGGGCCGACGCGGCGGTGCTGCTGGCCGCCGGGGTCGGCGGCACCCTGGCCGGGCGGCGGCTGCGCATGCCCGCCCCCGACATCTCCGGCGCCATCGTCGCCAGCGCCGCGGTCCACCTCGCCGGGCTGGTGGACGCCCAGCCGCCGGGTGCCCTGGTGGCGCTGGCCCAGCTCATGGTCGGAACCTCGCTGGGCGTCGCCTTCGTCGGCATCGCCCGGGGCGAGCTGGTGCGGGCGCTCGGCCTGGCGCTGGCGGCGCTGGCGGTGGTCGCCGGCCTGGCCGTCGCGGTGGCGCTGGCGCTGGCCCGCCTGCTCGACGTGCCGGTGGCGGCGGCGGTGCTCGCCTTCGCGCCGGGGGGGCTGGCCGAACTCAGCCTGATCGCCCTGTCGCTCCAGCTCAGCGTGCCGTTCGTCACGCTGCACCACCTCTTCCGCATCGTCTTCACCATCGCCGTGCTGCCGCGCCTCTACCGGCTGGTCGGAGGGCGCGCACCGCACCGCCCGTGACAGGGGCGCAGCGTCGCGATAGATTGGTCGCCATGATCCGACCGCTTCCCCTGGGGCTCATGGCCCTGTGCGCCGCCGCGCTGGCGGCCTGCGGAACCCCGCGGGTGGTGCCGGGTCCGGTGTCGTCCGCCTACACCCGCGGCGAGGCCGCCGCCGCCGCAGGGTTCCGCGACGTGCGGGTGGTGGCGCTGGGCAGTCCCTTCGGCCTCGACCGGGCCGCCCTGGGGCGGCTGGTGACCGGGGCGATGCCCGGGCAGGTGGCCGGCGTGCCGACCCGCCTCACCACCACGCCGGGCCCGTCGGCCCATCCCGACTACCGGGTGGTGGTGGCCTTCAACCCCGCGGCGTCGACCACCGGCGACATGCTCTGCGGCGACGCCCCGGTGCCGGCGGGGCCGCCGCGTGACGGGCTGCTGGTCCAGGCGGCGCTGTGCCGGGACGTCGGCTTCCTCGGCGTCTTCGACACCGACGGGCCGCTGGGGGCGCTTGGCCTGCTGGGCGGCGGCCCGCTGACCACCGCCACCGGCTGGCTCGACCGCGCGCAGGGGCCGGACGACCCGGCGGTCACGGCGATGCTGGGCGACGTGGTGCGCACCCTGTTCCCCGACGCCTCCGAGCGCGAGCTGGAGACCGAATAGCCGGGCGGCTCAGCCGGCCGCGGCGACTCCGGCCAGCCGGCACACCTGGGCCATCAGGTCGCGGTTCGAGAAGGGTTTTGTGACATAGGCGTCGGCCCCCAGGGCGAGGGCCTGGCTGCGGTCGCTGTCGCGGCCGCAGGCGGTCAGCACCAGCACCCGGATGTCCTTGGAGGCGGGGTTGCCCTTGACCGCCTTCAACACCTCCAGCCCGCTGCCGCCGGGCAGCATCAGGTCGAGGATCACCACCGCCGGGCGCCGGCCGCCGATCGCCTGGAGCGTCAGGGCCACGTCCCTGGCCGACGCCACCGCCAGCCCCGCCCGCTCCACCAGGAAGGCGAGCGGCTCCACGATGGTCGGCTCGTCGTCGGCGATCAGCACCAGGGGGCGCACGGCGCATCCTTCCCACATGATTCGGCTCACGGATGATCCTACCACGAGCGGTCGGCCGATGCAGCCTGCCCCTCCGGGTGGGAGACGAGGGTCGACGGGAACGCGCGCTGCGGGCAGTCGTCGCGGGCGCACAGGTGGCAGTTGATGCCGGTCTCCACCGCCGGCCCGGCGGTGGTGTCGCCGTAGACGACGCGTTCGGCGTGGATCGCCTCGCAGCCGATCATCAGGCCGTAGCGCTCGCCGGGCTCGCCGAAGCCCGCGGCCGGTTTGACGATGGCACGGGCGATGAACAGGAATTCCGGCCCGTCGCCCAGGCGCACCCGCTGCACCGCCGTCTGCGCCGGGTCGCGCGGCGCGGCGTAGACCGCCCACAGCGGGCAGGCGCCGCCGAAGCGCGGCAGGCGCAGCACCGGCAGGCTGAAGCGCTTGGAGATGTTGCCGGCGGGGTCGACGCGCAGGAAGGCGAAGGGCACGCCCTCCTCGCCCGGACGGCGCAGGGTGACCAGGCGGTGGCAGATCTGCTCGACGCTGGCGCCGAACCGTGCGGCCAGGCGGTCGATGTCGTAGCGCACCGCGTCCGCGGCCGCCCGGAACGGCCGGTAGGGCAGCAGCAACGCCCCGGCGCCGTAACTGCGCAGCGCGTCCACCGCCCGCCGCCGGGCCGCCGCCGAGCGCAGCCGCGGGTCGTCGGCATGGGCGTCCACCGTCCCGCCGGCCGCCAGCGCGAAGGCGAGGCGCGCCAGGGCGAAGCGCAGGGTCGGCTGGGCCATGCCGGGCGCGGTGTGGAAGACCCGGGCGTCGGCGTCGTAGCGGCCGCGGCGCAACGGCGCTGCGCCGGTCTCGTCGGGGTCGTCGGGGCGGGCGTGGTGCACGCGCACGCCGTGCCCCCGGCGCAGCCAGTCGGCCAGCGCCGTCTCCACCGGGGTGTCCTCGCCGAGTCCGGCGGCGTGACCGGCAAGCTCGGCGGCGATCGCCTCGGCCTGCTCCTCCAGGTCGGGGAAGTGGTTGGCGTGGTCGATGATGAAGTCGTCGACCTCCTCGGCCGGCGTGTTGGCGCGCCCGGTGTCGCCGCGGTCGCTCAGGCGGTGGAACAGCGCCTCGGCGATGTCGCCGAGCCGCCCGCTCTCGCCGGCCATCAGGGCGACGAAGCGGGCGCGGCGGTCCGGCTCGATCTCGGCGTGGTCGTGGAGGATCTCGGCGAAGGAGCGCACCGCGGCGATGCGGGTGCGGAGTTCGTGGCTCGCCTCGATCAGCGCGGAATCATGGGCCAGCCGGTCCGACAGGGCCTCCGCCAGGGTGGCGGCGCGGCGGTAGGAGCGGTGCAGGCGCACCGCCGCGCGGCCCCACTCCGGCCGCCGGCCCACCAGGTCGGTGATGCCCTCCTGGTCGAGCGGGAGGTCGCGCAGCAGCGGCTCGGTGGTGACCTCGGTGAGGTCCTGAACGAGGCGCGCGGCCTCGGCGCCGGCGACGTCCTCCAGCTCCAGGTCGAGCGCCTCGGCGAGGCGGCGCAGCAGGCTGCCGGCGACCTCGCGCTTGCCGTGCTCGATCAGGTTCAGATAGCTGGCGGAGATCCCCGCGCGGGAGGCGAGGGCCGCCTGCGTGACGCCGCGCTGGCGCCGATGCTGGCGAATGCGCAGCCCCACCGGCAAGCGCGCCACGGTCGTCCCCCCGTTGTTCCGTCCCGGCCCTCAGCGGCTTTACAACTCTTACACGGTCCCGGCCCGCGGTGAACCGGAATTTACAAACTTTTCGTGCATCGCCAATCGCCGCTGGAGGCCGCGGCCGAGTGGATTTAGCTTCTGATGGTCCGCCACGCGGACAATCCGGCGTTCCCGATCAAGCAAAAGACGTCGGGGAGGAAACCAACCTCGGGAGACAGCCATGACGATCATCGACAGCAGGATCAGCCGGCGCGGCGTGCTTCGGGCGGGGGCGGCCACGGGCATCGCGCTTGCGGCGCCGCTGCACTTCGTTCGCAACGCCTGGGCGGAGCAGGCCATCGGCAACTTCCCGGCGCGCACCGGCGGGGCGGAGGTCACCTACGGCTTCATCGTTCCGCAGACCGGCGCCTACGCCGACGAGGGGGCCGACGAGCTGCGGGCCTACCAGCTCGCGGTCAAGCACATCAACGAGGGCGGCGGCATGCTCTCGACCATGAAGCCGCTCAGCCTCAAGGGCAACGGCGTGCTCGGCAAGAAGCTGGCCTACGTCACCGGCGACACCCAGACCAACCCGGACGCCGCCCGCCAGGCCGCCCAGCGCGCCATCGAGCGCGACGGCGTCATCATGTTCTCCGGCGGCTCGTCGTCGGCGGTGGCGGTGGCCCAGCAGTACCTCGCCCAGGAGAAGGGCGTGGTGTTCATGTGCGGCCTGACCCACTCCAACGACACCACCGGCAAGGACCGCCGGCGCTACGGTTTCCGCCACTTCTTCAACGCCTACATGTCGGGCATCGCGCTCGGCCCCATCCTGGCGGAGCGCTACGGCAAGGACCGCCGGTCCTTCCACCTCACCGCCGACTACACCTGGGGCCACACCCAGTACCAGTCGATCAAGGAGGCGACGGAGAAGCAGGGCTGGACCACCGTCAACAACATCATGACGCCGCTGGGCTCGCCCGATTTCTCGCAGTTCCTCACCGCCGCCATCAACTCCGACGCCGACGTGCTGGTGCTGAACCACTACGGCAAGGACATGATCAACTCGCTGACCCAGGCGGTGCAGTTCGGTCTGCGCTCCATGCAGAAGAACGGCAAGCAGATCGAGATCGTCGTGCCGCTCTATTCCGAGCTGATGGCCAAGGGCGCCGGCGACAACATCGAGGGCGTGCTGGGCACCGCCAACTTCAACGAGAAGCTGGACGACCCGGGGTCGATGGCGTTCATCAAGGCCTTCACCGACGCGTACGGCTTCCCGCCGTCCCAGGCGGCGCAGACGGCCTATGTGCAGACCCTGCTGTACTCCGACGCCGTGGAGAAGGCCGGCACCTTCTACCCGCCCGAGGTCATCAAGGCCTTGGAGGACGTCGAGATCGAGGGCATCGGCCCGGGCAAGGCGCTCTACCGTGGCGCCGACCACCAGTGCTTCCACGACATCCTGGTGGTGGAGGGCAAGGCGGCGTCGGCGCGGCAGAACGAGTACGACCTGCTGCAGATCGTCAAGCAGGTGCCGCGCGAGCAGGTGACCTACGACCCCGACATCGAGGCGTTCGGCGGCAAGGCGGCGGAACTCGGGCCCTACGTCCCGAAGGCCTGAGCCAGGGAAAGCCCCGGCACCGGGGCATGGCGCGGACACCGTCCGCCCGTGCCGCGGCGCCGGGGTTGGGACGAGGGGGGCAGCGACGCCGGCGTGACGTCTCTCCCCAGCGCCGGCGCGCGCACCCCCCTCTCCCCCGGCCCCGCTCCCGCCACCGGGAGCTCTGGAACGGCGTGCATGGGCTGAACAAGGCGGGACCACCGTGACCATCAACAGCGTATTCCTGATGGTGCTGACCGGGCTGCAGCTCGGCGCGATCTACGCATTGATCGCGCTCGGGCTGACCCTGATCTTCGGCACGCTCGGCGTCGTGAACTTCGCGCACGGCGCGCTCTACCTGATCGCGGCGTATTTCGCCGTCTTCGTCGCCGGATCCATGGGCTTCGGGCTGGCGATCCTCCTGGTGCCGGTCATCCTGTTCGTCATCGGCATCGCCATGGAACGCGGGCTGATCCAGTTCTTCTACCGGCGCCCCCACACCGACCAGATCCTGGTGACCTTCGGCCTCGCCATCGTCGTGGAGGAGGCGCTGAAATGGATGTTCGGCGCCAACAACATCCCCTTCGCCCTGCCGGCCTGGGGCGCCGGGCAGGTGCTGTTCTACGGCGCCGACGCGGTGGTGCCGGCGGCGATCCCCGGCTTCCGCGTCCCCATGCCCTTCCTGGAGGGCTTCTCGTTCTTCCCGGCGTGGCGGCTGCTGCTCATCCTGGTCACCGGCGTCACCATCGCCGCGCTGTTCGCGCTGCTGCAGTTCACCCGCTTCGGGCTGGTGGTGCGGGCCGGCATGCGCGACCCGGAGATGCTGAAGTTTCTCGGCGTCGACGTGTCGGCGCGCTTCTCCATCGTGTTCGGCCTGGGGGCGCTGATCGCCGGCATCGCCGGCGTGTTCGGCGGGCCGGTCACCCAGGTGTCGCCGACGGTGGGCATGGCGTTGCTGGTGCCGTCCTTCCTGGTGGTGGTGATCGGCGGCATGGGCTCCATGCTGGGCGCCCTGGCGGCGGCCCTGCTGCTGGGCATGGCGCTCAGCTTCACGACCGGCTTCGCGGCGGTGGCCGGCGATCCCACGGTGAAGGCCGTGCTGACCGGCCTGCAGCAGATCGTCGTCTACCTCATCGCCGTCGTCGTGCTCCTCGTCCGCCCGCGCGGCCTGTTCGGCACCAAGGGAGTCTTCGAATGAGTTCCAGCACCGAGACCGCGGACGCGCAGGGGCGGCGCCCGGCGGCGGCCCCGCGCGCGATCCGCCTGCCGCGGATCGACTGGATCGTCCTGGCGATCTTCGCCGTTGTCGTCCTGACCATGCCGGAATGGCTGATCTGGATCGCCGGCTACGAGGCGCTGGCCACCAAGATCGCCATCTGGGCCCTGTTCGCCCTGGGCTTCGACATCCTGCTCGGCTTCACCGGCTACCTCTCGTTCGGCCACGCCGCCTTCTTCGGCGCCTCCGCCTACTTCACCGGGCTGTCGCTGAAGCACCTGTCGTCGGACATCCTGCCGGCGCTGGCGCTGTCGCTCACCGGGACGCTGGTGATCGCGCTGTTCCTCGGGTTCCTGACCCTGCGCCGGTCGGGCATCTACTTCTCGGTGCTGACCCTGGCCTTCGCCGAGATGATCCACGCCCTGGTCCTGTCCTCGACCCTGCAGGCCTGGACCGGCGGCGACAACGGGCTGACCGGTCTGCAGTCGCCGACCCTGCTGGGCATCCCGATGCGCGAGCACAACGTGTTCCTGCTGTCGGCCGGGCTGCTGGTCCTCGGCTTCCTGGTCGCCATGGTGATCCGCCGCTCGCCCTTCGGCCTGATGCTGCGCTCGATCAAGGAGAACCCGATGCGCCTGGAGTACACCGGCGTCAACGTGTTCTCCTACAAGCTGGCCGGCTTCGTCATCAGCGCCATGTACGCGGGCCTCGCCGGCTCGCTGATGGTGATCTACGAACCCTACGTCGCCACCAAATACCTGTACTGGTCGACGTCGGGCGAGGTGGTCATCATGTCGGTGATCGGCGGCGTCGGCACGCTGATCGGACCGATGGCGGGCGCCGCCTTCATGCTCTACTTCGAGAACGTGGTGCAGGCGTTCATCGGCGAGCAGTGGAAGCTGGTGCTGGGCCTGATCTTCGTCTTCATCGTCATTTTCCTGCCCGGCGGCTTCGCCGACCTCGGCCGGCAGCTCTGGCGGGTCACCGGCCACCGCATCCGGCGGCGCCGCCACAACGTTCCCGACATGGCCTCCGCGGCCGATTCCCGGCCGCACCGCCGCATCGACCGCAGCGACGACGAAGGCTGATCCCCCACGATGCCGAGCCAATCAATGGAGACGCGCATGGCCGGTCGGCCGATTCTCGAGGTCCGCGGCGTGTCGAAGAGCTTCGGTGGCCTGCGGGCCCTCAACGACGTCAACCTGACGGTCGAGGAGGGCACCATCCACGCCATCATCGGTCCCAACGGGGCCGGCAAGTCGACCCTGCTCAACGTGCTGATCGGCCTGATCCAGGCCGATCACGGCACCATCACCTACGCCGGCGAGGCGCTGAAGGGGCTGTCGCCGCACACCATCATCCAGAAGGGCATCGCCCGGGTCTTCCAGACCCCGCAGATCTTCCCCGGCCTGACCCTTCAGGAGAACGTGGCGATCGCCGCCCTGGCGCGGCGCGACGGCCAGTTCAGCTTCGGCGTCCTGGAATCCCTGGCCCCCGGCCACCCGATCCTGGACGAGGCGGCGGAGCACCTGCACGACGTCGGGCTGGGCGACCACCTGGCCGACGAGGCCCAGCACCTGTCGCGCGGCGACAAGCGCCGCCTGGAACTGGCGCTGTGCCTCGCCGCCAAGCCGCGCCTGCTGCTGCTGGACGAGCCGACGGCCGGGATGTCGCGCCACGACACCAACACCACCATCGACCTGCTGCGCCACCTCTCGCGCAAGGGCATGACCAAGATCGTCATCGAGCACGACATGCACGTGGTGTTCTCCCTGTCGGAGCGCATCACCGTGCTGGCCCAGGGCACGGTGATCGCCGAGGGCACGCCCGAACAGGTCCGCGCCAACCCGCGCGTCCAGGAAGCCTATCTCGGGGGAGCGCACCACCAATGACCGCCATCGCCATCGACGAGGCACGCGCCCCGGAGGGGGCCGACGACGCCTACTTCGTCTGCCGCGACGTGCACGCCTACTACGGCGAGAGCTACATCGTGCAGGGCGTCGACTTCACCATCCGCGAGCGCGAGATCGTGGCGCTGCTCGGCCGCAACGGAGCGGGCAAGACATCGACCCTGCGCACCATCGCCCGCGCCGACAACCCGGCGCTGCGCCAGGGCGAGATCTGGCTGGCCGGCCAGCCGCTCCACGCCATGCGGGCCCACCAGGCGGCCCGCGCCGGCGTCCAGCTGGTGCCCGAGGACCGCCGCATCATTCCCGGCGTCACCGTCGAGGAGAACCTGATCCTCGCCCAGATCGCCGAGCCGCGGGGCTGGCCGATCGAGCAGATCTACCAGCACTTTCCCCGCCTCGCCGAACGCCGCCGCCAGGAGGCCACGACCCTGTCGGGCGGCGAGCAGCAGATGCTGGCGGTGGCCCGGGCGCTGGCCCGCGATCTCAAGCTGCTGCTGCTGGACGAACCCTACGAGGGGCTGGCCCCGCAGATCGTGCGCGAGATCGAGAACATCCTGCAGGAGGTCAAGCGCCTGGGCATCACGACGGTGATCGTCGAGCAGAACGCCATCGCCGCCCTGGAGCTGGCCGACAGCGCGGTGATCCTCGACATGGGCACCGTGGCCTTCACCGGGACCGCCCACGAGGTGCTGGAGAACGCGGAGCTGCGCCGCGACTACCTGGCGATCTGACGGCCCCCCGCCCCGGGGCGCCCGCTAGCGCAGGGGCGGGGCGTACAGCAGGCCGCCGTCCAGCCACAGGGCGTTCTGGCCGCGCTCCAGCGCGAAGGGGGTGCCGGGGCCGAGGTTGCGCGCGAAGATCTCGGCGTAGTTGCCGATCGCCGCGATGACCCGGCGGGCCCATTCCGGGTCGAGCCCCAGGGCCGTGCCGAACCCGGGATCGCCCCCGGCGAGGCGGCGGATCTCGGTGTCGGGGCTGTCGGCCAGGGCCGCGACGCCGGCGGACCCGACCTCCCGGGCCTCGGCCACCACGGTGGCCAGCGCCACCCAGCGCACGATGTTGAACCATTGCGGATCGCCCTGCGCCACCGCCGGCCCCAGCGGCTCGCGCGAGATGGTCTCCGCCAGGATCGTCCATTGCCCGGGCCGCACGGTCATGGTGGCGGCGCGCGCGGACAGCTCGCTGCGGTCGCCGGTCACGAGGTCGCAGCGGCGCTGGGCGAAGGCCGCGAACTTCTCCTCGGAGCTGCCGGTGCGCAGCGGCGTCAGCGTCACGGCGCCGCGGCGGATGGCGCCCTCCAGGTTGGCCTCCGAGGTGGTGCCGGACTGGACGCACACGGTGCGATCGCCGGCCTGGGCCGCGCTGGTCACGCCGAGGTCGCCCCAGGCCATGAATCCCTGCCCGTCGTAGTAGAGGACCACCGGAAAGGCGGTGCCCAGGGCCGTGTCCCGGGTGAAGGTCCAGGTCGTCATGCCGAAGGCGATGTCCACCTCGCCGGCGGCCAAGGCCTTGAACTTGTTGGCCGTGTTGATGCGGTGCACGGAGATGGCCTCGGCCGACCCGAGGGTGGCGGCCGCGACGGCGCGGCAGAAGTCGACCTCGAACCCCTGGGCCCGGCCCTCGGCGTCGACGCCGCTGAACCCCGGCGTGAGGTCGATGCCGCAGCGCACCTCGCCCCGGGTGCGAACGCGCTCCAGCACCTCCTGGGCGTGCGCCGGGGCGGCCCCGAACACGGCCGGCGTGGCGCAAACCGCCGCGATGGCGAGCACCAGCGCCCGTCGCCTGCCCCTTCGCGTTCCTCCCGTCATGGTCTCCTCCCCGAGGTGTGCGCGTCCAGCGTACCAAGAGACCATGACAGTTCATGTGCAGCAAGCATAGGCCCGGCCGTTGTTCTCCCCTCCGGCAATCAGCGGCGGTCCGCCTCCATCCCGATGTCCGGCGCACACCAACAGAACGCGCGGCGGGTTGCTTGGCGGTCGCGGGCGAGTTCTTGCCGCGTGGGTCGCCGTCGCGGCATTGTGGCGCGCCGTGGGCCGAGCGTCTCTGGGTGATCTGGCGATCATCCACGCGATGGGCCCGGCTCGGGGTTCGGGCCGGCACGGCCCTCAGCGCGGTTCGCTCGCCAACCCCTTCACGATGGCGTAACCGGCAAGCAGCAGGACGATGGTGAACGGGAACCCCGTGGACACCGCCATCGCCTGCAACGCGCCGAGCCCGCCGCCGATCAGCAGGGCGATCGCCACCAGCCCTTCGAAGCAGGCCCAGAAGACGCGCTGCGACACCGGCGCGTCGACCTTGCCGCCGGCCGTGATGGTGTCGATCACCAGGGACCCGGAGTCCGACGAGGTCACGAAGAACACGATCACCAGGACGATGGCGATCACCGACGTGATCGACTGGAGCGGCAGCGCTTCCAGCATGGAGAACAGCTTGAGTTCCAGGGGGGCGTCGGCGACCGCCTGGTGGCCGTCGTTGAGGATCTGGCTGATCGCCGTGCCGCCGAAGGCCGTCATCCAGAACACCGAGACCAGGGACGGGATGATCAGCACGCAGGTGAGGAACTCGCGCACCGTCCGGCCGCGGCAGATGCGGGCGATGAACATGCCGACGAAGGGTGACCAGGAGATCCACCAGGCCCAGTAGAAGGCGGTCCAGCCGTCGCGGAAATTGTCGTCGGTGCGGCCGAACGGGTTGGAGAGCTCCGGCAGGTAGCGCATGTATTCGTAGAGATTGGTGAAGAAGCCGGACAGGATGGCCACCGTCGGCCCCACCAGGACAACGAAAAGCAGCAGCAGCCCGGCCAGCACCATGTTGACTTCCGACAGGAGCTTGACGCCGGCGTCAAGCCCGGCCACCACGGAGGTCAGGGCGATGCCGGTGATGCCGATGATCAGCAGGATCTTCGTCGTCTCGGTCACCGGCACGCCGAAGACGTGGTTGAGGCCGGCCGTCGCCTGCTCCGCGCCGAAGCCCAGCGAGGTCGCCAGGCCGAACAGGGTGGCGAAGACCGCCAGCGTGTCGATGACGTGCCCGGGCCAGCCCCAGATGCGCTCCCCGAACACGGGGTAGAAGACCGAGCGCATGGTCAGCGGCAGGCCCTTGTTGTAGGCGAAGAGGGCGAGCGCCAGCGCCACCACCGCGTAGATCGCCCAGGGGTGCAGGCTCCAGTGGAAGATGGTGGCGGCCATGCCGAGGTGGCGCGCCGCCACCGGGTCGCCGGCCGCCCCGGCCAGCGGCGCCCAGCTCTCCGCCGTGCCGGCGTTCTCCGCCAGGGAGGAGGAGAAATGGGAGATCGGCTCGGAGACGCCGTAGAACATCAGGCCGATGCCCATGCCGGCGGCGAACAGCATGGAGAACCAGGCGAGGTAGGAGTAGTCGGGCCGGGCGTCCTTGCCGCCGATCCGCACCGCGCCATAGGGCGAGACGATCAGGAACAGGCACAGCAGGACGAAGATGTCGGCGGAAAGCAGGAAGAACCAATCGAACGTCGAGGTCAGGAACTCCCGCAAGCTGTTGAACACCGGTCCGGCTTCGTTTTGAAACATCAACGAAATCATCACGAACGCGACGATGGTCAGCCCGGAGATGACGAAGACCGGATTGTGGATGTCGAGGCCGAAGGGGCCGATCTGTTTCTGGATGTTGTCCTGCCCGACTTCGTAGTCGGTGTCGATCAGCGTCGCCTCACCCGAAGGCGCTGGAATCCCGGTGTCGGTCATGATCTCGATCCCTCTTGTGTTCGTTGGGTTGGCCGCAGCGCTCCCTGGGTTTCCGGTGGTTGATGACGGGGCACGGCCGTGTCCGCGACGCGCCCGCCCGTGGTCCGGGCCCGCCACGCGGTGCCACGCGGTGCGGGGGTGGCCGGATCGGCGGGTGGAAGCTTAACCGCGGGGTTTTGGTCCCGCCTATAACCGAATCGTCATTGTTGCGGACGAAAGCGGTGGGAACGGCCCGTCTCCCGGGGACCCATCGGACCCCTGCATATTGAAAATGCGTCGCAGTTGCGGTAAATCGGGCGCTCCGCTCCGCGCGATCCCGTTGCCCCCGTCCGCCCCGCATGCCCACCAAGCTCCTCGCCCTGGCCCATCTGTTCGCCGCCGAGCGGTCGCGGATCGTGCGGCTGGTCGGGCGGATCGTCGGGTGCCGGGACACCGCCGAGGATCTGGCCCAGGATGCGTTCCTGCGCCTGTGGAACCGCGGCGACCCGACGGTCGACGCCGGCTATCTGCTGCGCACCGCGCGCAACCTGGCGATCGATCATCTGCGGGCGCAACGGGTGCGCGCCGCCTCCGACGACGCCGCGGCGCTGGACGGCGTGGCCGATGACGGCGCGCCGGCGGACCATGCGGTGGCCGCGCGCGAGGAGTTGGAGGCGCTGCGCCACACGCTGGGGGCACTGCCCGAGCGCGCCCAGCGCGTCTTCCTGCTCAACCGCCTCGACGGCTTGACCTACGCCCAGATCGCCGCGACTCTCGATGTCTCGGTCAGCACCGTGGAGAAGGACATGATCCGTGCCCTCGACGCCTGCCGGCGGCGGCTTCCCGGCCGGGGGGCGCGGTGATGGGACGGGGCACCGCCCGCGACGGCGGGATGGCCCGGCAGCCGGGGGAGCGGGCGGCGCGCGAGGCCCTGGCCTGGTACGTCCGGATCAAGGACCCGGGGGCCGGCGCCGCCGACCGCGCGGCCTTCGCCGCCTGGCTGGCCGCGGCGCCGGAGAACCGCCGGGCCTACGCCGACGCCGGCACCCTGTGGGAGCGGCTGGAGGGGCCGGCCGTCCGGCTCGGCGCCGGCGGCTGGTACCGTGCGCCGGCCCGCCCCGCCGCCCGCCCCGCCACCCACCCCCTCATCGGGCGCTGGGCCCCCGCGGTGGCCGCCGCCTGCGCGCTGGCGCTGCTCGCCGCCGGGGCGCTGTGGCGGGACCCCGGGCTGGTGGACCGGGCGCTGGCCGACCACGCCAGCGGCCCCGGCGAGCGCCGCGCCGTGGTCCTGGCCGACGGGTCGCGGCTGGTGCTGGACGCCGACAGCGCGGTCTCGGCGACCATCGCCGGCAACGCGCGCACCCTGGTGTTGCGGCGCGGCCGGATCTGGGTCGACGTGGTGCCCGATCCCGACCGCCCGTTCCGGGTCGAGGCCGGCGGCGCGGAGACCCGCGTGCTCGGCACCGCCTTCGACGTCGACCGCCAGGGCGACCGGGTCACGGTGACGGTGGAGCGCGGACGGGTGGCGGTGGCACCCCGCGCGGTGGGGCCGGCATCGGACGCGGTCGTGCTCTCCGCCGGGCAGCGCAGCGAGGTGGCGGACGGCCGGGTCGCGCCGCCCCGCGCGGTGTCCGCCGACACCGCGTTCGCCTGGCGGCGCGGCCTCGTCGTCTTCGACCGGGCGCCGCTGCGCGACGTCGCGGCGGCCCTGGACCGGCTGAGCGGCGGGCGCGTGCTGGTGGCTGGCGACGACCTTCAGGGGCTGCCGGTGACCGGCGTCTTCCGGGCCGACGACCCCGCCGCCGTGCTGGGCGCCCTGCGCAGCGCGCTGGGGGTGCGGACCACCGAGCTGCCCGGCCTCGCCGTGGTCATCCACCGCTGACCCGTCGTCGTCGGACATCTTAAAAAAAGTCATGAGGACTCTGCCGGCCCCATCCGTTCGATCAGTGGTGCGAGTGACACGCATTCGCTGTATGGACGATGGGGGCTGGGGGGGTGAGCATGACGGGTGGACGGGACGCGGTGCCGGTGCGGAGCGTGGCCGGAGGGGGGGCGCGGTGGTGTGCGGGGGTGTCGCTGATGGCGCTGGCGATCGCCGCCGCCGCGGGTGGAGAGGCGCGGGCGCAGGTCGCCGCCGCGCCGCCATCGTCCGCGGCCCAGGTGGCACAGGCGGCCCGCACCTTCGCCCTGGACATTCCGGCCAAGCCGCTGCTGGCCGCCCTGGCCGACTTCACCGCCGCCACCGGGGTGCAGGTGGTCCGCCAGAGCGCCAGCGCGCTTGCCGGCGACTCCAGCCCGCTGCGCGGCACCTTCACCGCGGATGAGGCGCTGGGCCGTCTCCTGGCCGGCACCGGCTACACCCACCGCATGACCGACCCCGCCACCGCGGTGCTGGAGCCGGCCAACGCGGCGGCGGCCGTCGGCGGCGGCCAGGGCGCGGTGGTGCTCGACCCGGTCACGGTGCAGGGGCGACGGACAGCGGCGGACCTCGCCGGGCCGGTCGACGGCTACGTCGCCACCCACAGCGCCGCCGGCACCAAGGCGGCGACGCCCCTGGTGGAGACGCCGCGCTCGGTCTCCGTGGTGCCGCGCGAGCAGATCGAGGACCAGGGGGCGAAGACGGTGATGCAGGCCATGCGCTACACCCCCGGCGCCTTCACCGGCCAGGTCGGCGCCTCCAACCGCTACGACTACGTCATCCTGCGCGGCATCGTCGACCGCAGCATCAACAACGTGTTCCTCGACGGCCTGAAGATCCTGGGCGACGACGCGACCTACAGCTCGATGCAGGTCGACCCCTATTTCCTGGAGCGGATCGAGGCGGTGAAGGGACCGGCCTCGGTTCTCTACGGCCAGAACTCGCCGGGCGGCCTGATCGCCATGACCAGCAAGAAGCCGCTGTTCGAGCCGTTCGCCGAGGTCGAGGCCAGCGTCGGCACCGGCAACCAGCGCGGCGTCGGCTTCGACGTCTCCGGCCCGATCGGCGACGGCGCGCGCGCGGCGTTCCGCGTCACCGGGCTGGCCGACGCCGCCGACACCCAGTTCGATCACACCGAGGAGAAGCGCTACGCGGTGGCGCCGTCGCTCACGCTGCGCCTCACCGAGGACACGACGCTGACGGCCATGGCCTACCTGCAGCATGATCCCGAGGGTGGCACCCACAACGGGGCGCCGGCCGAGGGCGTGCTCTACCCCCGCAACGGCCGCACCATCTCCCGCCACTTCTTCGACGGCGAACCCGGGCTGGAGGCGTTCGAGCGCACCCAGACGATGGTCGGCTACCAGGTCGAGCACCGCGTCGACGACACCTGGACGGTGCGCCAGAACCTGCGCTACCTCGACAGCGAGGTCCACATCGACCAAGTCTACCAGACCGGCTGGATCTCCGGCACCGACACGTTGAGCCGCTACTACGGCGGCGGCGACGAGAGCCTGCAGGCGATCGCGGTCGACACCCAGGTCCAGGCGGAGTTCGCCACGGGTGCGGCGACCCACACGGTGCTGGCCGGCCTCGATCACCAGCACCGCCGCTCCAAGAACGACTGGCAGTTCGCGCCGATGCCGGCCATCGACGCCTTCGATCCCGTGTACGGGAACGACGCGCTGGCGGGCGGCGCGCCGATGCGGGCCACCCGCACCCTGGCGCAGACCGGCGTCTACCTGCAGGACCAGATCGCCTGGGGCGGTTGGCGCCTGTCGCTGGGCGGCCGCCAGGATTGGGCCGAGCGCACCAACCACGACCGCATCGCCGGAACCCGGACCGGCGAGGACCGCACCAAGTTCACCAAGCAGGCGGGCGTCCTCTATCTGTTCGACAGCGGCATCGCGCCCTACGCCAGCTACGCGGAGTCCTTCAACCCCAGCCTCTACAGCGGCGCCGACGGCCGTCCGCTGGCGCCCACCGAAGGGGTGCAGGTCGAGGCCGGTGTGAAGTACCAGCCGCCCGGCGGCCGCAGCCTGCTCACCGCCGCCCTGTTCCAGCTGGAGCAGGAGAACGTCGCGGTGTCCGACCCCAACACCTTCGTCTATCACCCCGTCGGCACCATCCGCACCCGCGGCGTGGAACTGGAGGGGCGCGTGCAGGTGAGCGAGGGGCTGCGCGTGCTGGCCGGCTACACCCTCCTCGACACCGAGTACAAGACCTCCCCCGACGGCAAGCAGGGCAACACGCCGCCGCAGATCCCCCGCCACATGGCGTCGCTGTGGGCGGAATACGCCTTCGGCGACGGCCCGCTCGCCAATCTCAGCCTCGGTGCCGGGGTGCGCTACGTGGGCGAGAGCTGGGCCGATTCCCTCAACACCACCAAGGTGCCCAGCGCCACCGTGGTGGACGTCTCGCTGCGCTACGGCCTCGCCGCGCTCGGCCTTCCCGACACCCAGCTCCGGGTGAACGCCAACAACCTGTTCGACGAGACCTACGTGGCGTCGTGCCTGGAGCTGGCCAACTGCTACTTCGGCGCCGAGCGCAGCGTGACCGCGACCCTGACACACCGCTTCTGACCCGGCGCCGCTCCGGTTCGGGGCGGTCTCACCGGCCGCTCCCGGCGCCGGGCGGGCGGCGGCGCGGGCGGGGCGACGGGGCGACCCGGGCCACCGCGTCCTGGCGGTGGGCGACCGGCGACCACACCCCGTCGGAGCGCTCGATCTCGGCCCGGATCAGCGGCCGCAGCATGGCCTTCAGGGCCTGTTCGGCGCGGGTCAACGGCCGGCGGTCCGACTGCACCAGGTAGAGGTCGCGGCGGATCTCCGGCTCGACGATGCGCTTGGCGATCAGTTCCCCCGCCGCCACCTCCTTGCGCACGGAGCCGAGCGGCATCACCGTCGCCGCCATGCCCTGGGCGACGAGATCGCGCATCAGCGCCACCGACTGCACCTCGTGCACGATGTCCAGCGCCACCCCCGCCGCCGCCGCGGTGGCGTCGAGGACACGGCGCGTGCTGTGCTTGTTGCCGGGAACCACCAGGGCGTGGCCGGCCACCGCGGCGAAGGGGATGGTGCCGCCGTCGCCCTTGCCGCGCCCGGCGCTCTCCACGAAGAACAGGGCCTCGTCGAGCACCGGCTCCCACCGCAGGCCGGGCAGGGCGGTGGCGCTGTAGGCCAGGGCCATCGACAGCTCCCCGGCCGCCACCCACTCCATCAGCACGGCTGACATCTCCTCCACCAGCGACAGGCGGATCTTGGGCGCCTCCGCCGCCACCCGGCGCAGCAGAGGGCCGGCCAGCCGGCTGCTGGTGTTGGGTGTCAACCCCAGCGCGACGGCGCCCTGGGGCTGGTCGGCGAAGGCCCGGGCGCGGGCCGCCGCCGCCTCGACCCGGGCCAGGATGTCGCGCGCGTCGTCGGCCAGCGTCTGCCCCGCCTCGGTCGCCCGCACCCCGCGGGAATGCCGGACCACCAGGGGAACGCCGAGCTGGTCCTCCAGCGCGCGAAGCTGCTGGCCCATCGCCGGCTGGGTCACGCCCAGGCGCCCGGCGGCGGCGGTCAGGCTGCGGGCGTCGAGCACAGCCAGGAAATAACGGAGCTGGCGAAGGTCCATCGGGCGTCCCGCGGGCGGCGTTCAGTGCGGCCCCAGCTATAACAAAAACTTTGACCTCGCAGAAGCCCTGCTGCTTTGCTGGCGGACCGTCCGTCCACCTAACATATGGCCACAACAAACCCACCGGGAGGAGACGCGATGCTTCGCCGCATGTTTCTGGCAGCCTCAGCCGGCGCCGCGGCCCTGGCGCTGGCCGGCGCCGCCCAGGCCGACACCGCCGCCGACTTCTACAAGGGGGAAGTCCTCCATTTCGTCGTCGGCTACGGGCCCGGCGGCGGCTTCGACCAGTACGCCCGCCTGCTGGCGCCGCACCTGGAGAAGGCGACCGGGGCCACCGTCATCGTCGAGAACCGCCCGGGCGGCGGCGGCATGACCGCCATCAATCAGGTCCAGCGCGGCAAGGCCGACGGGCTCACCGTCGCCTTCGTCAACGGCGTGCCGGCGGCGCTGGGGCAGATCACCGAATCCCCGGCCGTGCGCTTCGACATGCGGGAGATGACCTTCCTCGGCCGCGTCTCGGCCGAGGCCTGGGCCCTGCTGGCCAGCGGCGAGTCCCCCTACCGTTCGCTGGGCGACATGGTCGCCGCCAGCGCCAAGGGCGAGACCCTGACGTTCTCCGGCATCGGCCGCGCCGACGGTCCGACCGACACCGCCGCGGTGGTGTGCGCGGCGCTGGACCTGCGGTGCAAGATGATCGTCGGCTACAAGGGCTCGAGCGAGGCGGCGCTGGCCGCCATGCGCGGCGACGCCACCGGCTTCGCGGTGACCGACCGCAGCGCGCGCGACTACGCCCAGGGCGGCAAGCTGGTGCCGGTCGCCATCGTCGGTCGCAAGCGCTCGCCGCTGATGCCCGACGTTCCCACCGTGTTCGAGGCCGCCGCGGTGCCGGAGAGCACGCAGTACTTCATCGACTTCCGCTCCAGCGTCGCCGACATCGGCCGCGCCATCATCACCGTGCCGGGCACCCCGGAGGACCGCGTCGCCTTCCTGCGGGACGCCTTCCGCGCGGTGCTGACCGACCCCGCGGTGCGCAAGGAGGCGGAGCAGAAGGAGCTGCCCATCGACTACGCCCCGGCCGAGGCGGTGCGCGAGGCCGTGGAGGGCGCCTTCGGCGCGCTGCCGGAGGAGCGCCTGGCGGTCGTCCGCTCCGTCCTCCTCGACACGTACTTCTGAGCGCGGGGGACCCTCGTCCATGGTGGACAGCATCGTCCAGGGCCTGGCGCTGGCGTTCCGGCCCGATGTCCTCCTGGCCGTCGCCGCGGCCCTGCCGCTCGGCCTGCTGTTCGGGCTGCTGCCCGGCCTGAGCGGCCTGACCGCGCTGGCCATGCTGATCCCCTTCGTCTACGGGATGGACAGCATGGCCGGCCTCGCCTTCCTGCTGACCGCCCACGCCGTCGTCTACACCGGCGGGTCGGTGACGGCGATCCTGCTGGGCATCCCCGGCTCGCCCCCCAACGCCGCCACCGTGGTCGACGGCGTGCCCCTGCGCATCAAGGGGCTGGGCGGCATGGCGGTGGGCGCGGCGCTGACCGCGTCGGCGGTGGGCGGCGTGTTCGGCGCCCTGGTGCTGGTCTGCCTGCTGCCGGTGCTGCAGCCGGTGGTGATGCTGTTCGGCCCGGCCGACACCTTCCTCCTCTCGCTCATGGGCCTCACCTTCCTGGCCGCGGTGGGCACGGGGTCGCCGGCCAAGGGGCTGTTCGCCGGGGCGCTGGGCATCTTCGTCAGCTTCGTCGGCGACGAACCGATCTCCGGTGTGCCGCGCTACTGGTTCGGCTCGGAGTACCTGCTCGACGGGCTGCGGCTGGTGCCGCTGGCGCTCGGCCTGTTCGCCATCCCCGAACTGGCGTCGCTGATGTCGGGCCAGGCCCTGGCCCGGCCCGCCGGGGTGCTGGCCGGGCGCCAGGTGCTGGCGGGCATCGCCGCGGTGTTCCGGCATTTCGGCCTGACCCTGCGCAGCTCGGCCATCGGCGCCGTGATCGGCATCGTTCCCGGCGTGGGCGGCGAGACCTCGCCCTTCGTCGCCTACGCCGCCGCCCGCCAGGCCGACCGCAACCCGCAGCGCTTCGGCACCGGGGTCATCGAGGGGGTGATCGCGCCGGAGGCCAGCAACAACGCCAAGGAGGGCGGCGCGCTGGTGCCGACCCTGGCCTTCGGCATCCCCGGCAGCTCGGGCATGGCGCTGCTGCTGGGCGCCTTCCTGGTGCTGGGGTTGCAGCCCGGGCCGGACTTCCTGAAGGACCACATGGACATCGGCGTCGGGCTGATGGTCGTGCTGGCGCTGGCCAACGTCCTGGCCGCGGGGCTGATGGTGGCGGTGGCGCCGCTGCTCACCCGGGTGCTGTACGTGCCGCGCGCCTTCCTCGTCCCCGGCCTGATGGCCCTGGTCGTGCTCGGCGCCTACGCCACCGCCAACGACCTGCGCGACGTCGTGGCCCTGTTCGCCGCCGGGCTGCTGGGCATGGGGTTCGTCCGCCTCGGCTTCAACCGCGCGGCGTTCCTCCTGGGCTTCGTCCTGGGGCCGGCGGTGGAGCGCTACTTCCAGATTTCCCTCAACGTCTACGGCGCCGATTTCCTGCTGCGGCCGTTGTCGCTGGCCCTGATCGCGATCACCGTCGCCGCCGTCGCCGGACCGCGGGTGCGCACGCTGTGGCGGAGGTCCCATCCATGAGCCGTCCCCTCGTCTCCTTCGCCGTCGCGACCGCGCTGCTGGTCGACGCCCTGGTGGTCTGGGGCATGACCATCGGCGACTACCCCGCCGGGGCCAACCTGTTCCCGGCCATGGCCGCGGCCTTTCTGAGCGTGATGGCGGCGCTGGTCGTCGCCGGGGCCCCCGCCGCCCGCCGCGACCGCGGCGACGGCGACCCGCCGTTCCGGGCGGTGGCCCTGGCCTGGCTGGGTGGCCTCCTGGCGGTGCTGGTGCTGCTCGGCCTGCGGGTCGGCCTGCCGCTGTTCGCCGTCGCCTACGCGCTGGGCGCCGGGGCGCGGCGCGGCCCGGCGCTGGCGCTCGGCGTCGCGGTTGTGATCGTCGTCGAACTCCTCTTCCACGGCGTCCTCGGCATGGCCCTCGACCGGGGCTGGATCGTCGAGACGCTGTTCCCCTGATCGGTTGAGAGCCACCGGAGAGCCCGCATGTCCCTGTCTTCTTCCGCCAACCGGCCGGCCGAGTTCGTCCAGGACGGCGGCACCTCCCGCCTCCACCTCAGCGTGGCCGTGGTCGACTGCGATCACGTGCGCGATGTCACCAGCGGGGCGGTGCGCCCCGAGGGCGTCGCCCTCACCCCCCTGCTGCTGCCCATCGAGGAGATCTTCTTCCGCTTCCTGAAGAACCGCGAGTTCGACGTCTCGGAGATGTCCACCGCGAAGTTCGTCACCCTGCAGGCCGCCGGCGGCGGCGGCATGGTGGGCATCCCCGTCTTCCCGTCGCGGGTGTTCCGCCATTCGGCCATCTACGTCCGCGCCGACCGCGCCATCACCGCGCCCAAGGACCTGGAGGGCCGCACCGTCGGCATCCCGGAGTGGGCCCAGACCGCCGGCATCTACGCCCGCGGCTTCCTGACGGAGAGCTACGGCGTCGACCTCGCCGCCATCTCCTGGGTGCAGGCGGGGGTCAACCAGCCGGGGCGCGGCGAGAAGGTGGCGTTCACCCTGCCGCCCGGGGTGCGCTACGAGAGCCGGCCCGACGACAGCCTCAACGACCTGCTGCTGTCCGGCGCCATCGACGCCGTCATCAGCGCCCGGCCGCCGGCCGCCATGATCGCCGGCGACCCCCGGGTGCGCCGCCTGTTCGACGACCCGCGGGCCGAGGAGATGCGCTACCACGCCGACACCGGCGTCTTCCCCATCATGCACGTGCTGGCGATGCGCCAGGCGGTGTTCGAGCGCCACCCCTGGGTCGCCATGAGCCTGCTCAAGGCGTTCGAGGAGGCCAAGCGGCGCAGCGTGGAGCGCATGGTCGACGTGGCGTCGGCGCGCACCCCGCTGCCCTGGGGCGCCGCCTTCGCCAGCGAGGTGTTCGCCCGCTTCGGCGGCGACCCCTGGCCCTACGGCGTCGACGCCAACCGGACCACCCTGGACGCCTTCTGCCGCTACTGCCACGACCAGGGTCTGACCGGGCGCCGGCTCACCGCCGACGACCTGTTCCCGGCCGAGGTGCGGGCGGCCGTGCGGGTGTAGGGCGGGGCATTTTCCCCGTACCCAGCCGCGGGCCGGCGCGTTACCCTCGCGCCGGGCCACCGTCGGTCCGGCAAGGGGAACCACGGCCATGGCGTTCACGGCGACGATCCTGCTCCTCGGCTCCGGCGAGCTCGGCAAGGAGTTCGTCATCTCCGCCAAGCGCTACGGCTGCCACGTCGTGGCCTGCGACAGCTACGCCGGGGCGCCGGCCATGCAGGTGGCCGACGCCTGCGCGGTGTTCTCCATGCTGGACGGCGCCGCCCTGCGGGCCGCCGTGGAACAGCACCGGCCGGACGTCATCGTGCCGGAGATCGAGGCGATCCGCACCGAGGTGCTGCAGGAGCTGGAAGGGGAGGGCTTCACCGTCGTGCCCTCCGCCCGGGCCACGGTGATGACCATGAACCGCGACCGCATCCGCGAGGTGGCGGCGGCCGAGCTGGGGCTGCGCACCTCGCGCTACCGCTACGCCGAGAGCCTGGAGGAGGTGAGGGCGGCGGTCGCCCACACCGGGCTGCCCTGCGTGGTCAAGCCGGTGATGTCGTCGTCGGGCAAGGGCCAGAGCACGGTGCGCGAGGAGGGAGCCCTGGAGGCCGCGTGGGACTACGCGGTCGCCAACATGCGCGGCGACCGCCGCCGGGTGATCGTCGAGGAGTTCGTGGCCTTCGACTACGAGATCACCCTGCTGACCGTGCGCACCCGCGAGGGCGTCGCGTTCTGCGCGCCGATCGGCCACCGCCAGGAGCGCGGCGACTACCAGGAATCCTGGCAGCCCGCCGCCATGTCCGACGCCCTGGTGGCCGAGGCCCAGGCGATGGCCCGCGCGGTGGTCGACAACCTCGGCGGCTACGGGCTGTTCGGGGTGGAGTTCTTCGTGGCCGGCGACGCGGTGATCTTCTCCGAACTGTCGCCGCGGCCCCACGACACCGGCCTGGTGACCCTGATGTCCCAGGACCTGTCGGAGTTCGACCTGCACGCCCGCGCCATCCTCGGCCTGCCGATCCCCGCCATCCGCCAGACCGGGCCGACCGCCTCGGCGGTGATCCTGGCCGACCGGGAGTCGGACGAAGTCGGCTACGAGGGGCTGGACGCGGCGCTGCGCCTGGGCACGGCGGACGCCCCGGTGGAGGTGCGCATCTTCGGCAAGCCGACGACCCGGCCCTACCGCCGGATGGGCGTGGCGCTGGCCGCGGGGGCGACCACGGACGCGGCGCGGGCGCTGGCCCGCCGGGTGGCGGACCGGGTGCGCATCCGCTACGGCTCCTGACCGCCCGGGCGGCCGCAGGGATGGCCGAGTTGGCGGGCGAGAAACGCCCACAGGGGGCCGTCGGCGTCGTCGAGGGCGTTGACGGCGGTGAAGTGCCGCCCGCCGGGGACCGTCGCCAGGGCGTGCTCGTCGCCGGGCAGCCGGGCGTGGAACGCCGCGGCCTGGCGGCGGAACTCGTCGCTCTCGGCCCCGCCGACCGCGACCAGGGTGGGCGGCAGGCGGGCGGGCAGGCGGTGGACGACGCTGGCCGCCGCCACCTCCGGCGCGCTCAGGCCCAGCGCGTCGTTGCGGCTCGACAGCGCCACCGGCTCCAGGTCGTACATGCCGCTGACCAGCAGGGCACACGCCGGCGGCTGCGGCGCCGCGGCGAGCTCCACGGCGAGCGCCAGCGCGGCGAGGTGGGCGCCCGAGGAATGGCCGCCCAGGGCGATCCGGTCGGGCCGGATGCCGTGCCGACCGGCGTGCGCCTGGAGGTGGCGGAACGCCCGGGCCACCGCGGCGGCGATGGCGTCGAGCCGGGTGCCCGGCATCTTCGGCACGTTGGCGGCGACGAAGGCCACGCCGCGGCCCACCGCCACGTCGGCCCAGAAGCTGGTCTCGGCGGTCGTGTTGAACCGCCACTGGCCGCCATGGACGAACAGCAGCGCGGGCGCGGGACCGCCCGCGGCGGGCGGGGCGAACACGTCGTAGGTCTCGGCGGGGCCGGCGCCGTAGGGCACCGCCGCGGCGAAGGGCAGGGCGGCGCGGTTGCGCCGGCTGCGGTCCCGCAACGCCGCCAGGTCCTGGTCGGCCTGCGCTGTGCCGGTGTTGGTGTACTGGGCGTCGAGCGCGGCCTGGTCGTAGGGCCCGTAGCGCAGCGGGCCGGTCATTCGTCGCTTGCCATAATACAATCCCCATGACAAACCGGGACGGCGTACAAGTCGCCCGACCCTAGCCCTGGAGCGGTCGGCGGAACAAGCACCGTGACCGAGGCCCCATGACCAGCATCGAGGCGTCCGCGCTCGCCCTGCCGCTCGACCGCGCCGGCGGCGTCCCGGTGTTCGCCCAGATCCGCGACCGGCTGGTGGCGATGATCGGGTCCGGGGCGCTGGCCGACGGGGCGCGCCTGCCGCCGATCCGCGCCCTGGCGCGGACGCTCGGCGTCAACGCCATGACCGTGGCCAAGGCCTACCGCGAGCTGGCCCAGGGTGGCTACACCGAGGCGCGGGCCGGCGGCGGCACCGTCGTGCGCGGTCCCGGGGTGCGCGGTCCCGGGGTGCGCGGCCCCGGGGGGCGCCGGGGGGAGGCCCCGCCGCGGGCGGCGGCGCCGGGCGAATCCGCCGCCGACGCGGAGGCGGTGCCGCTCACGGCCCGCCTGTTCGAGCTGGCCCGGGCGCCCGGCGTCATCGGCTTCACCGCCAACTACCCCGGCGCCGCGGAAAGCCGGGTGGAGCGGTTCCGCCGGCGCATCGCCGCCCTGGCGTCGCGTGCCGACGCCGACCGCTTCTTCCGCTACGACCCGCCCAACGGCCGCCGCTGCCTGCGCGAGGCGGCGGCGGCCCATCTGGCGGGGCAGGGGATCGCCGCCCGCCCCGGCGAGGTCATGGTGACTTCGGGCGGCCAGCAGGCCATCGACCTGGTGGTGCGGGCCCTGGTCCGGCCGGGCGACCTGGTGGTGGTCGAGCGGCCGACCTACTACGGCGCCCTCAACGCCTTGCGCCAGGCCGGGGCGCGGCTGGCCGAGGTGCCGCCGGGCGACGACGGCCCCGACCTCGACCGCCTGGACGCGCTCCTCGCCGGGGAGCGCCCGCGGCTGGTCTACCTCAACCCGACCTTCCAGAACCCCACCGGCGCCACCACCGGGGCGGCGGCGCGGCGCGCCATCCTCGACCGCCTGAGCGCCCACGGCGTCCCCCTGCTGGAGGACGACCATTGCCCCGAGCTGCGCTTCCGCGGGACGCCGGTGCCGGCCTTCCGGGCCATGGCGGGTGCGGAGGAGACCGTGTTCTACGCCCGCGGCTTCGGCAAGGCGCTGCTGCCCGGGGTGCGGCTGGGCGTGCTGCTGGCGCCGCCCTGGGCGCACCGGCGGCTGGCCGCCCTGAAGGCGCTCACCGACCTGCAGTCCAACGCCTTCATGCAGGGCGCCCTGGCCGACTGGCTGGCGACCGACGGCGGCGACGTCACGGCGGAGCTGGTGCGGGTCTACGGCGCCCGCCAGCAGGCGCTGGTGGACGCGCTGCGTGCCGGCCTGCCGCCGGCGGTGCGGGTGGGGCAGCCCGACGGCGGGCTCAGCCTGTGGGCGCAGCTGCCCGAAGGCGCCGCGGTGGACGAGCTGTACTACCGCGCCGTCAGCCACGGCGTCGCCTTCACCCCCGGGGCGCCGTTCTATGCGGCCGACCCCGATCCCCGCACCCTGCGCCTCAGCTTCGGCCTGGTGCCCGACGACGCCATCGCCGAGGGCGCGCGGCGCCTGTGCTCCCTGGTGCGCGACCTGGTGGACCCCGCGGTGCCCTGGAACGGATGGGTGGTCTGACCCGGGCCAACCTGACCCGGGTTAATTGTATTAGTACGACGCGCGCGATGCATTAGTTTGTTTTGTGGGCGGGCCGCCGGGCCGATGGGCAGCGGGCGCCCAAAATCCGGGCAGCCGGCCCCTCGCGACCACCGAACCCTGCGGCAAACCGCCGCCGCACCGTTGGCACGCCGCTTGCTGATGTATGTATCATAAGACAAGATACTTGTATCAGAGAGGGGGAGCGCATGGGGGACGGGCGCATGGGGAACGGGCGATGACGGTGGGCGGCGGTGACGGGCGGGCCGAGGCGCTGGCGGCGCGGGCGCGGCGCGACCTGGAGGTCCTGGCCTATCCCAACGTCGACTGGGTGCAGCCGGTGTCCCATTCCTCCGGCGGCCATGTGTTCGACGTGGCGGTGGTCGGCGGCGGCCAGTCGGGCCTGGGCGTCGCGCTGGGGCTGCGCCGCGACGGCGTCACCAACCTGGCGGTGATCGACCGCAACCCCGCCGGGTTCGAGGGCCCGTGGGAGACGTTCGCGCGGATGGACAAGCTGCGCACCCCGCGCTTCCTGGTCGGGCTGGACCAGGGCCTGCCGAACCTGTCGCTGCGCGCCTGGTACGAGGCCCGCCACGGCGAGGCCGCCTGGCTGGCGCTGGACCGGCTGCCGCGCCCGGAGTGGATGGCCTACCTGCGCTGGTACCGGCACGCCGTGGGGCTGGCGGTGCGCAACGACACGGCCTTGGAGGCGATCGAGCCGGACGGCGCGGTGCTGGCCCTGCGGCTGCGCGGACCGGGCGAACCGGAGGTGCTGCTGGCCCGCCGCGTGGTGCTCGCCACCGGCTACGACGGCGGCGGGGAATGGCGCGTCCCCGCGGAGATCCGCGCCGCCCTGCCCGCGGCCGTCTGCCACCATTCCAACGGCCCGATCGACTTCGCGCCGATGCGCGGCAAGCGGGTGGGTGTGCTGGGCCACGGCGCCTCGGCCTTCGACGCGTCGCTGGCCGCCCTGCGCCACGGCGCGGCCTCGGTCGACCTGTGCTTCCGCCGGCCCGCGCTGCCCGGCGTCAACCCCCACCGCTGGATCGAGTTCGCCGGCTTCCTCAAGCATTTCCCCGACCTGGACGATGCGGTGCGGTGGAGCGTCAACCACCATTTCGACGCGGTCGACCAGCCGCCGGCGCGCCACAGCTTCGACGCCGCCCACGCCTTCGCCGCCTTCCGCGCCCACGCCGGCGCGCCGTGGACGCGGGTGGCGTGGGAGGGTGGGGAGGTCCGGGTGGAGACCCCGGTCGGCCGTTTCGCCTTCGACGCGGTGGTGTGCGCCACCGGCTCGGCCATCGACCTGGCCCACCGGCCGGAGCTGCGGCCCTTCGCCGATGACATCGCGCTGTGGCAGGACCGCTACCACCCGCCGCCCGAGGAGGCGCACCCCACCTTGGGCCGCTATCCCTATCTCGGCGCCCACTACGAGCTCCAGGCGCGCACGCCGGGCACGGCGGCGTTTCTGGAGCGCATCCACGCCTTCAACTTCGCCGCCATCGTCAGCATGGGCCCCCATTCCACCTCGATCAGCGGGCACAAGTACTCCATCCCCCGCCTGGTCGCCGGGGTGACCCGCAGCCTGTTCCGCGAGCAGGCGGGCTGGCTGGTGCCGGCGCTCAAGGCCTACGACGAGGTGGAGCTGGAACTGCCGGTGCGCGACGCCGCCCCGGCGGTGTCCCTGTTCGACGCCGACACCCCCATCCCCGCAGCGGAGCGACGCCCGTGACCGACACCGCCCACACCGACCCGCCCCGCTTCGTCGACCTGGCCGTGGAGCCGATCGGCCGCGCCGCCTTCGCTCCCTACGGCGACCTCGTGGAGGCCATCGAGGACGGGGTTCTGTTCGGCCCGGACGACGCCCGCCTCGACCTCTCCCAGGGGACGCCGCGCTTCTACATCATGCGCCTCGACCCGCGGCCGCTGGTGGTGCGGCGGATCACCCGCCACCGCCGCGTCACCCAGGCGCTGGCCAGCGTCGGCGGCCGGCCCTGGATCATCGCGGTGGCCCCGCCCGACGGGCTCGACGACGCCGCGGCCGAGCCGGCGCCGGAACAGGTGCGGGCTTTCCTGGTGCCGGGCGACGCGGCGGTCGTCCTGCACCGCGGCACCTGGCACGCCGGCCCCTACTTCGAGGGGCCGAACCTGTCCTTCTTCAACCTGGAGCTCAGCGACACCAACGAGGTCGACCACCACAACGCCCATTTCGACCGCCGCCACGGCATGGCCTTGCGGCTGCTGCCGCCGGCACCGGGTCCGGCCTGACCGCCATGGCCGGCGACCAACCCACGGAGGCGTCGATGAGCGACCGTCCGCCCGGCGAGCCCATGGTCCATGTCTGGAACCTGCACAAGAGCTTCGGCGCGACCGCCGTGCTGAAGGGCGTCGATCTGTCGGTGGCGCGGGGCGAGGTGGTGGTGGTCATCGGCCCCTCCGGCTCGGGCAAGAGCACGCTGCTGAGCTGCATCAACTTCCTGGAGCCGTTCGAGAGCGGCACCGTGAAGGTGGACGGCGACTACGTCGGCTTCGGCCCGGAGCGCGGCGGCGCGCGCGCCCGGCTGCCGGAGCGGCAGCTCGACCGGCTGCGCACCCGCATCGGCATCGTCTTCCAGCACTTCAACCTGTTCCCCCACATGACCGTGCTGCAGAACCTGATCGAGGCGCCGGTCCAGGTGAAGCGCGAGCCGCGCGACGTCGCCGTGGCCCGCGCCCGCCGGCTGCTGGGCCAGGTCGGCCTGGCCGCCAAGGAGGGCGCGTACCCCGGCGAGCTGTCGGGCGGCCAGCAGCAGCGGGTGGCGATCGCCCGGGCGCTGTGCATGGAGCCCAAGGTGATGCTGTTCGACGAGGTCACCTCGGCCCTCGACCCGGAGCTGGTGGGCGAGGTGCTGGCGGTGATGCGCGCTCTCGCCGGCGCGGGCATGACCATGATCATCGTCACCCACGAGATGGCGTTTGCCCGCGACGTCGCCGACCGCGTCGTCTTCATGGACGGCGGGATGGTGGTGGAGCAGGGCCCCCCCGCCGCGCTGTTCGGGGCGCCGCGCGAGCCGCGCACCCAGGCCTTCCTGCGCAAGTTCCGCGACGACGCGCAGGGCACCGCGGCGGACCCGCGGGACGGCTCGACGCCGCTGCCCCACCGCCTCGGCGGGGCCGGCTGAGGCGGGGCCACGCCGCGCGACACGACGACGACACCCGACCAGGGCCGGCGCCAAGCCGGCCGGGGACGCGATCCGCACCATCCGGCCGGCCATCGCCGGCGGCACGAACAGAGGAGAGTGGAGATGATCGGCAAGGCTTTCGTGGCGGCGACGGGCCGCCTGGCGCTGGTCGCCCTGGTGGCGGCGGGGCTCTCGGCGGGCGTGGCGCGCGCCGAGACCACCCTCGACAAGGTGATGGCCGCCAAGACCCTGGTGGCCGCCAACTCCTTCGGCTACGCCCCGTTCGGCTTCATCGAGAACGGCAAGCCCGCGGGCTTCGACGTCGACCTGGGCGAGGAGATCGCCCGGCGCATGGGCGTCTCCATGACGTGGGAGAAGATCGACTTCAAGGGCATCATCGCGGCGCTCACCTCGGGCCGCGTCGACGCCCTGATCACCGCCATGACCTGGTCGCCGGAGCGGGCCGAGCGCATCCTGTTCTCCGAACCCTATTACGACGCGGGCATCGGCGCCGCCTATGTCGAGGGCACGCCGGTGGAGAAGCCCGAGGACCTCAAGGGCAAGGTGGTCGGCGTCCAGCTCGGCTCCGCCGGCGAGCGCTGGGCGCGCGAGCATTTCGGCCAGGACATGGAGCAGGTGAAGACCTACGACGAGCTGATCCTGGTCCTGAAGGACCTGGAGAACGGCCGCATCCAGGCCGCGGTGTCGGCCCTGCCGGCGGTGAAGTACGCCATCCGCGCCATGCCCACCCTGCACACCTCGCCGGTGTGGGACGGCCGCAAGGTCGGCATCAACACCCGCAAGGAGGACACCGCGCTGATGGCCGAGATCGACAAGCACCTGGCGGCGCTGAAGGCCGAGGGCTTCCTCGACGAGCTGGAGGCCAAGTGGTTCGGCCAGGGCGGCGCGACCGCCGCCAAGCCGTGACGGAACGGCCGGCGGGTCCGGCGGCGGGAATCCCCCGCCCGCCGGCCCCGCCGGCCCGGCATCGCCGCCTGTTGGAGCAGAGGCCATGGATTTCGAGCTCGACATCTTCCTGCAATCCCTGCCGTCCCTCCTCGCCGGCTCGCTGACCACGGCAAAGCTGACGGTGGTGTCCATCGCGCTCGGCCTGTGCGTCGGCCTGGCGGGCGGCCTGGCGCGGATCGCCGCGACGCCGCTCCTGCGCTGGCCGGCCACGGTGTACGTCACCCTGCTGCGCGGGGTGCCGATGCTGGTGACGCTGCTGTTCCTCTATTACGGGTTGCCTTCGGCGGGCATCCAGCTCAGCGCCTTCACCGTGGCGGTGCTGGCCCTGGCGCTGACCAACGGCGCCTATGTGGCGGAGATCGTGCGCGCCGGCATCCAGGCGGTCGACCCCGGCCAGATGCGCGCGGCCCGTTCGCTCGGCATGTCCTACGCCACGGCGATGCGGCGGATCGTGCTGCCCCAGGCGCTGCGCCGGGTGCTGCCGCCGATCACCAACGAGTCGATCACCCTGCTGAAGAACACCGCCCTGGTCTCCACCATCGCCCTGACCGACCTGCTGCGCGCCGGGCTTGAGGTGATGACGTGGCAGGCCAACACCTTCAGCCCCTTCGCCGGGGTGGCGCTGTTCTACCTGGCGATGACCCTGCCGCTGCAGGCCATCAACCACCACCTCGAACGCCACTACCGCATCCGGTGAGCGTCCCCATGACCCGGACCCTCCTCGCCGGGGTGTCGGTGGCGCTGACCCTGGACGGCGACGGGGCGGGGCTGCGCCGCGACGTGGACATCCTGATCGACGGCGACCGGATCGCCGCGGTCGGGCCGGGCCTGGCCGCGGAGTGGCCGGAGGCGGCCCGGATCGACGGGCGCGGCCGGCTGGCGCTGCCCGGCCTGGTCAACGCCCACACCCATTCCCCGGAAACCCTGGCGCGCGGGGCCGGCGAGGGCCAGCCGCTGGCGTCCTGGATGGCCAGCGTGTGGCGCCGCCTCGACCGGCTCGACGCCGCGCAGGTGCGCCTGGCGGTGCTGCTGGGGGCGGTGGAGATGCTGCAGGGCGGGGTGACCGCCGTGCTCGACCATTTCCGCCAGACGCCGCTCAGCGAGGCGGCGGTGGAGGCGGCGGTCGCGGCCTACGAGGAGGCGGGCCTGCGCGCCGTGGTCGCGGCCATGGTCCGCGACGGGCTGGACGGGCAGGGGCAGACGGTGGGCGCCCCCTGGGCGGAGCCGGAACCGGCGGACCGCCTGCTGGCCCGCTGTGCGGGGCTGGTGGCGCGCCATGGTGCGGCCGACGCGCTGGTGCGGGTGGGCGTCGGCCCGTCCGCGCCGGGCCGGGCCGGCGACGCCCTGCTGGCCGGCGCCGCGGCACTGTGCCGCGATGGCGGCGTGCCCTTCCACATCCACGTCGACGAGACCAAGGGGGAGGCCGAGGCCGCCCGCGCCCGCCACGGCGTCAGCGCCGTCGCGCGGCTGGAGGCGCTGGGCGTGCTGGGCCCCCACGCCTCCCTGGCCCATTGCGTGTGGATCGACGCCGCCGACGCGCGGCGCATCGCCGCCGCCGGCGCCACCGTGGTGCACAACCCCGTCAGCAACCTGCGCCTGGGCGCCGGGGTGATGCCCCTGGGGATGATGCGTGCGGCCGGCGTCCGCGTCGCCCTGGGCAGCGACGGCGCGGCCAGCAACGACGGGCAGTCGGTGCTGGAGGCCGCCAAGGCCGCGGCCATCCTGCACCGCGCCGGCGAGCCCGACTCGGCCCGTTGGCCCTCCGCGGCCGAGGCGCTGCGCATGGCGGTGGACGGCGGTGCCGCGGCGATCGGCCTGGCGCCGGGGCGCCTGGCGCCGGGGGCACGCGCCGACATCGTCCTGTTCGACCTGGACGCCCCGGCGTTCGTGCCTTTGAGCGGGGCGGTGGAGCAACTGGTGCTGGCCGGCGCCGGGCTGCGCGCCGACCGGGTGCTGGTGGCCGGGCGCGAGGTGCTGCGCGACGGGCGCCCGACCCGCATCGACACGGCCCGGCTCTACGCCGCCGCCCGGGCGGCGCTCGGGCCCGGGTGACGGGTGTCGGCGGGTTTGCGCAGAACGGCTAACGTAGACACGACGGCTCTACGGATTTAGAGTGACCGCATCCACCAAGGGGGACACGCTGATGCGCACGGAAATCGCCCGCTGGGGCAACAGCCTCGCCCTTCGGCTTCCGCGGCCGATCGCGGATCAGGCGGGAATTGCCGAGGGCGTCGCCGTCGAAATCGCCGTCGAGGGCGATCGGATCGTCATCCGGCCGGCACTGCCACGCTACTCGCTCGACTCATTGCTTGACGGTATCACCGCCGACAATGTGCCCGACGTCACCTTCGATGATGGGCCGCGAGGGCAGGAACTGCTGTGATGCTGCCCGACCGCGGCGACCTCGTCTGGCTCGACGTCACTCCCCAGGCGGGACATGAGCAGGCCGGCCGGCGGCCCGGGCTGGTGCTGTCGCCACGAGCATATCACCAGCGAGCGCCGTTCGTGATCGTGTGTCCGATCACCAGCAAGGCGAAGGGCTACCCTTTCGAAGTGCCTTTGCCCGAGGGCCTGCCCATCGACGGCGTCGTTCTCGCCGACCAGGTAAGGAGCCTCGACCGGCGCGTGCGTCATCTCGATCCCGCCGGTGCCGTTCCGCGGCAATGCCTTCAGGAGGTCCTCGCCAAGTTGGCGCCTCTGCTGGCTCTGCGCCTTTGAGCGCTCTTATTCCGCCGCCTGCGCGTCCGGCTCGGCGCCGGGGGCGCCGGCGGTGTCCCGGGATGGCACCGCCGGCCGGCGGCGGAAGGCGAACCAGTACATGCCGCCGACGAAGACGGCACCACCGACCCAGTTGCCCAGGGTGACGAGGCCGAGGCGCAGCGAGAAGTTGGCGACCGTGATGGTGGTCGCCGGGTCGGGGCCGGCGGTGCCGAGCTCGGCCCAGAAGGTGTCGGGGGCGCCCCACTGGATCAGCAGGCCCAGCGGGATGAAGTACATGTTGGCGATGGCGTGCTCGAAGCCGGCGGCGGCGAAGGCGGTGACCGGCAGGGACATGGCGAGGATCTTGTCGGTCACCGTGCGGGCCCCCAGGCACAGCCACACCGCCAGGCAGACCAGCACGTTGCACAGGATGGCCAGGACGAAGGCGTTCAGGGGCGCCAGCCCGGCCTTGGCGCCGGCGATGTAGAGGGCGGTGCGGCCGACCTCGCCGTGGCCGAAGCCGTACTGGCCGGACAGAAAGACCAGCACCGCGGTGCCGGCGGCGCCGATGAAGTTGCCGACCCACACCAGCACCCAGACCCGGGCCATCTCGGCCACCGTCAGGCGGTGGCTGGCCCAGGCCATGACCATCAGCGCGTCGCCGGTGAAGAGCTGGGCGCCGGCCACCATGACCAGCACCAGCCCGAGGGAGAAGGCGAGGCCGCCCAGCAGCTTGGTGATGCCGTAGGGCATCACCTCGCCGCCGGCCATGGCGACCGTCGAGAACATGGCGCCGAGGCCGATGTAGGCGCCGGCCAGCACGGCCAGGGCCAGCAGGCTCGCCGTGTCGCGGTGCGCCTTCTTCAGGGCGAGGTCCTCGGCGGCCCGGGCGATGGCCTCGGGCGACAGGGCGTCGGGGGAGTGGGGGTCCATGGCATCGGTCCTTGCGGGCGGCGGAGCGCCGTCAGGGGGCGGTGAGGCCGGCGGCGCGGAAGATCCCGCGCACCTCGGCCGTCAGCTCGGGCGACGGCGGCTCGGTGTCAGACAGTTGGTAGGGGCGGCCCAGGGCCTGCCACTTGTGCTCGCCCATCTTGTGGAAGGGCAGCACGTCGACCCGCTGCACGGTGCCCAGCCCGGCGGCGAACTCCGCCAGGCCGGCAATCTCGTCGCGGTCGTCGGTGAGGCCGGGCACCAGCACGTAGCGCAGCCAGATCGGCTTGCCCAGCTGGGACAGGCGCTCGGCGAACTCCAGGGTCGGGCGCAGCGGCACGCCGGTCAGGCGGCGGTGGGTGGATTCCTTGAAGGCCTTGATGTCCAGCAGCACCAGATCGACGTCGTCCAGCAGGTGGTCGTCGGCGTGGTGGCCGAGGAAGCCGGAGGTGTCGAGCGCGGTGTGCAGGCCCATGGCCTTGGCCCCGCGCAGCAGCGCCGCCGTGAACTCGGGCTGCACCAGCGGCTCGCCGCCGGTCAGCGTGACGCCGCCGCGGCCGCGGCGCAGGAAGCCGGCGACGCCGGCGATGTCCTCCAGCACCTCGGCGGCCGCGGTGCGGCGCCCGTCGTGCATGTGGTGGGTGTCGGGGTTGTGGCAGTAGAGGCAGCGCAAGGGGCAGCCGGCCAGGAAGACGACGTAGCGCACCCCCGGCCCGTCGACCGTGCCGCCGGTCTCGACGGAGTGGATCCAGCCGGACACGGCTCCCCCCGAAGGGGGAGCCACGGCCGAGCGAAGCGGGGTGTCAGTGCTTGTCATGGAAGGTCCGGGAGATGACGTCGAGCTGCTGCTCGCGCGTCAGCTTGATGAAGTTCACGGCGTAGCCGGAGACCCGGATGGTGAGCTGGGGGTAGAGCTCCGGGTGGTCCATGGCGTGGAGCAGGGTGTCGCGGTCGAAGACGTTGACGTTGATGTGGTGGCCGCCCTGGGCGAAGTAGCCGTCGAGCAGGCCGACCAGGTTGTCCACCCGCTCGCCCTCCGTCGGGCCGAGGGCGCCGGGGACGACGGTGAAGGTGTAGGAGATGCCGTCCTGGGCGTGCTGGTAGGGCAGCTTGGCGACGCTGGCCATGGAGGCGACGGCCCCCTTGGTGTCGCGCCCGTGCATCGGGTTGGCGCCGGGTGCGAAGGGCTGGCCGGCCTTGCGGCCGTCCGGGGTGTTGCCGGTCTTCTTGCCGTAGACCACGTTGGAGGTGATGGTCAGCACCGACTGGGTGGGCACGGCGTTGCGGTAGGCCTTCTGCTTGCGCAAGAAGCCCATGAAGGTCTCGACCAGCCACACGGCGATGGCGTCGACCCGCTCGTCGTTGTTGCCGAAGGCGGGGTAGTCGCCGTCGATCACGAAGTCGGTGGCCAGGCCGCG